>CALISO010000018.1 GCA_938041445.1 uncultured Saprospiraceae bacterium | reverse complement strand
CATTCAGTACCAATGTCAAGCAATCGTATCCTTACTCCTAGACAAAGAACCAAGTCGCTTACTCCCAAGATGCTCTCAGAAGGTAGTCTCATCAAATACACTGGTAAAAACCTATGTTCTATCTCAGTAGTCGAAAGTGTCGATCCACCTTACGTGTGGTGCAAGGCGACTATGTGTAGAGGCAAGGATGGAGAATGGAAGCATATGAAAGAGATAGATCCAGAGCACAATGCAGAACGCATAGATCAAATCTCACTTGTGGAGCCTGATGACTTTGAAGACGTACTTGCTCAGAAGATAATTCCCAAGAAGTATATCAGAAATGTGCAGCTAGATAATCTTAACTAGGCAGAGATATGGTACCAGAATATAGAGAACATCTCAAATGTATTCGTACTCCAGCTGGGTTGACTCCACTTCATAAGCGGTACATCTACATCCATGGGCAGGATTGGTATATCATTGGATTATTCGATCGATTCGAGACACATGAAAACTTGCTATTTACTGCTCGCATACTTGATGTAGTATCTCCAGGCGCTAAAGTTTCTGTTGGCAAAAAGATATCGTTCGGATGTAGGAAGTCTTTTTTACAGCCAACATGGTACCTATATTTTCTGTCCGACATGTTAGAATCTTTCAAAAAACACATACAAACGCATCCAAGGCCAAAAGGCTTGCATTATGATAATGAATCGCTTAGTGAAGCATACCTGATTGATTTACTAAAGACTAACCATAACTTTCGTGTCATTGGATATCATCGGTCTGATGGATAGCGCTAGCCATCATGAGACATAACAAAAGCCTAGCAATCACTTGCTAGGCTTTTAAAAAAGTACCCCGGGGGGGAATCGAACCCCCACTTCCGAAGACATCCCGATATTATCGGGACGCGTCTACCAATTCAATTATGCGTTTAGATGATTTCCATCGTTTAATTTCGAGTTCTCGTTTTACAGCTTCACTTCTAGTGTTATAAGATTCGAAATGTACAAGTTTCCAAGGCTTATATGACTTTGTTGATTTTACATAGCCTCTGTTATGCCTAATAATTCGCTTGTCTAAATCATTAGTTTGACCGATATAAAATTTATCAACAGACATTGAATAAAGGATGTAAACGTAAAACATAAGCGTGATTTACTTTTGGCCTGCAAGGACAAAAGCCTAGCAACACTTGCTAGGCTTTTAAAAAAAGTACCCCGGGGGGGAATCGAACCCCCACTTCCGAAGAAATTGGATTTTGAATCCAACGCGTCTACCAATTCCGCCACCGAGGCATCGATTTGGGTCGCAAATATAGTCGATTCTTGTTATTTTGATAATTAGAAATACAGATTGCTCAATTATTTATGACCGCATAAGTCACCTAAAGCTTAAAGTTTTGTTATATTTGGTATAGTGGAACACTCCCTCCACCCGAATAAAATCATACAAAGTATCTTCGTATGGTATTCAACACTATAAATTTATGATGCGTTTGAGATATCTTGCTTTAGCTATAATGGCATGTTTGTTAGTCTTTACTAATTGCGATAGTGGAGATGCTTCTGCTGTTGCAAAGACTAATGAAGCGACTAAAAAGACAGAAACTACTACCACGAAAACGGTAAATACAACTCCTGTCAAGAAGCCTAAAACTTCTACTCCTATAGAAGGAGGTATGGAGTGGTTATCATTTGACGAAGTGGAGCAGATGGGTAATAAAGATGGAAAGAAGTACCTAGTCGATGTCTATACGAGCTGGTGTGGATGGTGTAAAGTTATGGATAAGCAGACATTTACAGACGATGGTGTGAAAGACTACGTAGCAGAGAACTTCCATCCAGTGAAATTTGATGCAGAGAGGAAGACTCCGATTCCATTCAATGGAAAGGAGTATGAGTGGATGCCGGGTGGAAGAAAAGGAATCAATAAGCTTGCAGTAGAGTTGCTCGGTGGAAGGATGAGTTATCCTTCGCTAGTGTACCTTGACAAGAATATGAATAAAATCAAAGTGTCTCCGGGTTTCAAAAAGCCTGACCAACTACTAACAGAGTTGAAGGCATTAGAAAATATGTAATTTTAAAACAATAGAATTTTTTTAAAATGATAAGAATAGCTACAGTACTACTATTTAGCTTGCTAGCGACAGCAGGCTTCTCTCAAATTGTTTATTCAGGCGCCTATTTATTGGATAGCCACGTAGAACAACTTACTGACATTGAAAGTCGTCTCGGAGAGGTTGACGCTAACAGCCGAGATTCAAAAGTGTCTACCATCACGTCAGGTGAGCTGGCTAAATTGCTTTTCAGAGCGAAAGGAAAGGCTAGTGGATTTATGACTCAGGCTAGTCTTGCACAGTCCCTCGGAGCTAATATTGATCTTGCGAATAACAAGATGAGTTATCCACCAGATGAATATCTACAATTCTTAAAAGAAAACAATAATGGATATGGATACTTCGACCTTACGCATGATGACATTACTAGTCTCTCCGTAATGAATAATCGAATTCTTCAAATCGCTAACCGTATAGAGGCTGTTGGATACGATGTCAATACTGCGAAAATTTCTCAATCAGAAATGTATTCATTGATAAATGAATTTCAAACTACATATGGTAACTTTGTGAATCTATTAGAAAATAGATACGTACAAATTTAACCTAACAAGCAAATGGCATTAGAGACTAGCGGTAAGCTGCATAAAAAATTTCCGACAGAGACGAAGGGAGCAAAGAACTTTCAAGTCAGAGAATTCGTGATTGAAACAGAGGGTCAATATCCTCAGTTTGTCAAGTTTCAGTTGACTCAAGATAAGTGTGATATGCTTGACAATTATCAAGAAGGTCAAACGATAAAAGTTGCATTTGACCTCAGAGGAAGAGAATGGCAAGGAAAGTACTTCACTAATCTCAATGCATGGAAACTGGAAGCTGGAGGAGAAGGATCTACTTCAATGCCGCCGACTAACCAAGAATTTTCATCTTTAGATCAATCTTCTAGTTCTCCACCACCTCCAAGTGAGCCTGCTAATGTAGATACGGCACTAGATGATCTACCATTCTAATAAGTAGCACATTTTAATCTAATAAATATACAAAGAGAGTCCATTTTGGACTCTCTTTTTTGTTACACCCAAGTTGTTATTTAGTCACATCGTCATTAAGTTGATAACCTCCACAAATCTTCGAAGTAAAATGCACACTAAAGGTCTTTCTACCATATTTTCAATAATCATTGTCAGTTGTTTTATGCTCTTTCAGACGACAAGCCTCACGGCTCAGTTGGGTGTTTTTCTACAAATTGAAGAGGTACATTCAGAAGATGTAATCAAGTTTGTTGCTGGCGACTTGATAGAATTCAAGACTTCCAGAGACGGAGATTGGCGAATAGAACGCATCAAGACCATACTTGTAGACGAACAAGTAATTATGTTTGACTATGATTTTATTTCTCTCAAAGATTTTACTGCAATGCGGTTAGTCAATCGACCAGTTAGAGGAATGGCTACAATGCTGACGGCTTTTGGTGTTGCTTGGACGGCTTTTGGTTTAGTGGCCGGAATCTTTACTGATTTTGAGTTTAAAGGGCGAGAAGTAGCTATTGGAGGATTTGCAATAGGGACTGGGTTTATCTTGAATCGTTGGTTTAGATATGATTTTTACAACCTTAAGAAAGGAGCTAGATTACGGATCATCGATACGAGATTTAAGGTGTAAGGCCTCTCCAAAGTAAAATTCATTCCAGCATGTCGATTAAGCCGAGCTATTAGAGTCGACATTCTCAACAATTTTGTATTTTTGCGTAAGCTTATCAATCCACTATGCTTGCACAAAACCTAAAATACCTCAGAAAGCAATTCAACTTATCTCAACAAGAACTCTCCGAGATCTTTGATATCCCGCGTACTACACTAGGCGATTACGAACGGGGCAAGACTGAGCCAAATGTGTCCAATCTAGTAAGGCTGAGCAATTATTTCAAGGTATCACTTGATTCACTTCTGACTTCTAAGTTACAACAAGAGGAATTCAAGATAGCGCAAGATGACAAACTCAAAGTTCTGGCTGTATCCATTGATAGCAATACCAATCAAGCCAATATTGAACTAGTAGATACCAAAGCTGAAGCAGGATACCTGGAGAGTTTTTCTGATCCAGAATATATCCGGGACTTACCAAAAATCTCACTGCCTAGGATGACTGAAGGGACATTTAGAGGGTTTGAGATACAAGGTGATAGTATGTTGCCATTGGAGTCAGGTACCATTATCATTACCCAATACGTAGAGTCGATTGATCAAGTAAAAGATGATAAGACTTACATCGTCGTTAGTCGCAATGAAGGGTTAGTTTACAAGAGAGTCAGAAAGGATGAAACCAATAATCAATTAATCTTGATTTCGGACAATACTTCATACCTTCCTTATTCTATTCCATATGAAGAAGTCCATGAACTTTGGCAATATCAAGCTAATATCTCCTTCAACGATGATCATGCAGGTTTTTTTCAATCAGTAGAGTCTAAGTTATCAGAGATTAAGACAAAGGTCGATGATTTGCACCGAAAACTGGTCTAACAGCAGTATCCAGTATAGTAGCAACCTACCGGTAAGATGAGGCGTTGTGATATGCGTTTACTGCTGAGATAGAGTAGGGTGCGACCATCTTTCTCTCCGTACTGTAAGATATAATCCATCCTTCCATCTTGGTCCAGGTCACCCATCCAGCGGATACCCTTGAGATCACCGTCATATTTGGCATCCATTATGAGTTGAGATTCGAGACCGTGCTTGATTTTTAAATCGTAGCTATGAACACTATTTTCCAACTTGGTGTAGAGCACCTCAAAGTTAGGCTCAGTGTATGAAGAATAGGTTTCTGTCTTCTCATCATAAGGTATTGAAGTGCTAAAGGTAAAATCCTTTACTAGGTAGTCAACAGGACCAGTTGGGAGTGGGTCCTTGCTACCAACTATCCAATCAAGGCCATCATCCTCTTTGACAATAATGTAGAAGTCTGTCATATCAGATATGTTGCGACCATACTGGATTTTAATCGGTCTCAATTCACAATCGTCACTATAATAACCATACCACTTATAGGGGTGAACTGGATGAGAATTTGTGTGACAAGTTTTTTGATATTCTAGGAATACTACAGAATTGTTGTATAATCCAGCATCATCTTGAGGCCATTTTTTGTCATTGAGATGGAGGTAGGCATTATTGATATAGCCAGTCTTACCTTTATAACTGACCTTGATCCAGTATCCACAGATATTGAATGTATTGACTTCTGTCTTGATGACCTCCAAAGTGTCATAACCATAGTCATCATCTTGTGAGATGTCTACCAATGCACCAAATGGTAGTCTCTGTACCACATCACTTTTGGTGTTGGGAGCTGATCGCAGATTCAGACCACTTTTGGCAATGACCTTATTCATAAATGGAATCACACGATAAGGTGTTTGTGCTTCCCCCAAAGTGATACATAAAATAAACAAGAGTAGATGGCTGAGTTTGAGCATGATCATTGATACTTGGTATATCACAAGATAATCAACTCTTACTACTCTAGTCAATTCTATGTAATCTGGAAGGATTTAGAAATAGAACTAAGTGTAGAGTTATGAATATTCCTTACATTGAATTCAGAACAAACCAATATGTCAAATCCGATCGTACCGCATAGTTTTTTTACTGACTTTGATATAGATTTATTCTCATCTGGACATCATACCCAATTATATGATAAGCTCGGTAGCCATATTACTAATGTGGATGGGGATGATGGAGTATACTTTGCTGTGTATGCACCATCAGCAAGGAAAGTTGAGGTGATTGGTGATTTCAACTATTGGAACGGTCATCGTCACGAACTCAATGTGAGATGGGATGGCTCAGGTATCTGGGAAGGATTTATTCCTAATATTGGTAAGAGCGAGCTGTATAAATATCGAATCTACTCTCATCATGATAGTGAAGTTAGGGACAAGACTGATCCATTTGCTCGGAAGTATGAAGTGCCACCAAAAACGGCTAGTGTGGTATGGACGGATGACTATGAATGGTCAGATATTCAATGGAGAGTAGATAGAGCTAATACCAATACATTAGCTAGCCCAATGTCAATCTATGAAATGCATATTGGCAGTTGGCGAAAGCAAGTTGATAGTCACTTGTCTCTTAGCTATCGAGAATTAGCTGTAGAACTTGTCAAATACATTACTGAGATGGGCTTTACGCATGTAGAGTTTATGCCTGTCATGGAACATCCATACTATCCATCTTGGGGATATCTAAGTACTGGATATTTTGCACCGTCTAGTAGATTCGGAGACCCAGAAGATCTCAAGTACTTGATAGATGAATTGCACAATGCTAATATCGGTGTGATCCTAGATTGGGTTCCAGCGCATTTTCCTAGTGATGAATTTGCACTAGCGAATTTTGATGGATCAGCACTCTATGAGCACCCTCAGAAGGCTAAAGGGTTTCACCCAGATTGGAATAGTTTTATCTTTAATTTTGAACGACCTCAAGTTAGATCATTCTTATTGAGTAGTGCTCAGTATTGGAAGAAACTCTTCCATGCTGATGGTCTACGTGTAGATGCAGTAGCATCAATGCTTTATTTAGATTATTCAAGAAAAGATGGGGAGTGGTCTCCAAATATGTATGGGGGCAATGAATACCTTGCTGCAGTTGACTTTGTAAAAGATCTCAACAAAACGATCTACGATAATGGTGATGGCATTCAAATGATTGCTGAAGAATCAACAGCATTTCCAGGGGTAACCTCACCTGTTCATGACGGAGGTTTGGGATTCGGTCTGAAGTGGATGATGGGTTGGATGAATGATACACTTGAATATTTTGAAAGAGACCCGATTCATAGAAAGTATCATCAAGGAGATATCAGTAGAAGTCTTACATACGCCTTTAGTGAAAACTATGTCTTACCATTATCTCATGATGAAGTCGTACACGGTAAGCAACCATTGATTTATAAAATGCCAGGAGATGAATGGCAGAAATTTGCCAATCTGCGATTACTCTATATGTATATGTATGCTCACCCTGGTCAGAAATTACTCTTTATGGGTTGTGAGATTGGACAGACTACAGAGTGGGATGTCAATGGACAAGTGCCATGGCATCTACTTGATTTTGCACCGCATAGGGGGATCCAAAGATTAGTCAAAGAGTTGAATAAACTCTATAAAACCGAACGACCTTTTACAGCTCACAATTATAGCCAAGAAGGATTCGAATGGATAGACTATCAAGATGCTGAAAATTCTATTTTGGTATTTATGAGGAAGTCCCAAGATGACCACCTTCTCTTTATTCTCAATTTTTCTCCTGTTACCAGAGACGATTATAGAATAGGTGTCCCAGATAATTTAAAAGCATACAGTACCTTACTGAATAGTGATGAGAGTCAATATTGTGGAAGTGGATATCGGCCTGTAGACAAGGTCAAGATAGAAAAAACACCAAAGCATGGAAGAGATCAATCTGTCAGGCTTAATTTACCTCCTCTTGCAGGTATTATCCTTAAACCTATTAAGAAATGATCAAAGTCCTTCACGTATCTTCAGAGTGCTATCCAGCTGCTAAGGCAGGAGGAATGGGCGATGTTGTAGGAGCTGTACCTATTTATTTGCCTAAGCAAGGTGTCGAAGCAAGTGTCATCATACCAAAGTATGGGTTGCCGTGGTTCAAATCTCAAAAGTATCAGAAAGTCAAAGATGGGGGAATTCACATCGGAGGTCTTAGTCTCAATTATACTGTTCAGAAAGTAAAAAATAATAATCTTGGCTATCCATTGTACGTAATTGATATGCCTGGATTATTTGATCGTCCATCCATTTACCTAGATACCAATGGTGAAGGTTATCATGATGAACCAGTTAGAAATATCGCGTTTCAAACGATAGTTTGCGAATGGCTACTAGAGCAAAACGTCTACGATATAGTCCATTGTCATGATCATATGACTGGGATGATTCCTTTCTTTTTGAAGTATGGAACTAGGTATAAGCCGATAAGTGATATTCCTACAATGTTCACCATACACAACGGGATGTATCATGGATCATTTCCATGGGATATAGGGATGCTTCTGCCAAAATTTGATTTTGCCCATCGTGGTATTCTTGATTGGGATGGCCGACTCAATAGTTTAGCTACAGCTATCAAGTGTGCTGACAAGGTCAATACAGTATCTCCCAATTATATGGAGGAGATTATGCAGACACCGGATTCATTCAGATACCTCTATATGTCAGAAGGACACAAATGTATGGGTATCTTGAATGGTGTGGATACAAACCTCTGGAATCCTAAGACAGATAAGTATCTTGACAATAAGATGGAAGGTGATAATCTCACAGGATTCAAAGCAACGAATAAGAAATCGCTGCTTTCAACCTACAAACTAAAGTCAAGACGACCATTGATAGGATTCATCGGCAGGATGGCCCACCAGAAAGGTGCTGATTTGCTTGCCAAGGCAATAGAAGAAAATCTGGAAGTTTCAAAATCATTCTGTGCGATTATTCTAGGTTCAGGTGATAGTTATGTAGAGAATGAATTGTCTCTACTTGCAGAAAAATATCCTGGTTATGTACATACAATTATTGCATACAATGAAAGTATTGCTAGGTCCTTGTATGCAGGATGCGATTATATGATTATGCCGTCTAGATTTGAACCTTGTGGTCTCAATCAATTATTCTCTTATAGATATGGTACTATTCCAATCGCTTCTCCTGTAGGTGGCTTGGTGGATACCGTCATAGATATTGATAATAAGAAAGGGACAGGAATCTTACTCAACGAAGTATCTCAATCCGGAATATCTGAAGCGATCTCAAGATCTTGTGAGTTGTATCAAAAGAAAACAAAATTCAATAGATTACGCAGGCATATTATAGACCTAGATTATTCCTGGGACCAATCTGCGTCAATTTATGCAAGTATCTATCGTCAACTTTTAAAACTATAGTTCTATGATGATCACAGAAAATACAGTAGCCCTCATCCTAGGTGGCGGCGTTGGTTCAAGGTTGTACCCTCTAACTGCTACAAGATCAAAGCCAGCAGTACCTATTGCTGGCAAGTATCGTCTCATTGATATTCCGATAAGTAATTGCCTGAATAGTGACATTCGTAAGATTTTTGTGATGACAATGTTCAACTCTGCATCGCTTAATAAGCACATCAAGAATACATATCACTTTGATATGTTTTCTAAGGGGTTTGTAGATATTATGGCCGCTGAGCAAACTAGGGATACATCTGATTGGTTTCAAGGGACAGCTGATGCAGTGAGAAAGACAATGCCTAGATTGGCAAGTGTGACTTATGAACATGTGCTCATTTTGTCTGGCGATCAATTGTATAATATGGACTTTGACGAGATCCTTAACTATCATGTTGATCAAGACGCGGATATTACTATTGCGACTATACCTGTAGTCAAGAGTGATGCTACGAGCTTCGGTATTATGAAAGTCGATGAAAACGGAATTATTGATAGTTTTATCGAAAAACCTAATGAAGATGTTGTCGAAGATTGGAAGTCACCACTCCCCAAAAAGTACACAACCTTAGGGAAAGATTATTTGGCTTCCATGGGCATCTATGTTTTTAAGAAAGAGATTATAAAGCAATTATTTAGCGATCATATTGATGCAAATGATTTTGGAAAGGAGATTATTCCTTTTGCAGTAAATTCTGAAGATTTGAGAGTAGCTAGTTACTCTTATGATGGGTACTGGGCAGACATTGGAACAATAGCATCATTCCTTGATGCCAACTTGAAGTTGACTGACTTCTTGCCAAAGTTTCACTTATATGATAATCTCAAAAAAATCTATACCCATAGTCGGATGCTTGCACCATCTAAGGTGTTTGGTACCAGAATCCAAAATGCAATGATTACAGCTGGGTGTATTATTCACGCTGAAGAAATCAGTAGATGTGTAATTGGTATCCGATCTAGGATTGGCCAAAACACCATTATCAGAGAATCTATTGTGATGGGTAATGACTATTATCAGACTGTTGATGATATTGAGCAATTGCCTAAAAACCAATTGCTAGGTATCGGAAATAATTGCATAATTGAAAATGCAATTCTAGATAAAAATGTCAGAGTTTCCAACAATGTGAGCATTAGAGGTGGTGCCCAGCTAGAGGATACAGAAACAGAGACATATTGTATCAGAGACGGGATAGTAATCATAAAGAAAAATGCAGTAATCTACGCTAACACCATAATAGGCGTATAATATTCTGTCTTTTCTTGGCATTGAGGGTCAAACAAAATTACATTTGCACCCCTATTTTTATTTAATATAGTAGCAGAAGATGAGTAAGCAAGTAGTATACAGTGATAGAGAACTGTTTTTGATGAAGTTGGATTCATATCAACTTACCGACGACTTTCTCGAGTGCAAAGACGAAAATGGTGTCTTAATGCAAGTCTATTTTATCTCTGACTACATTTTGAGATTTAGATATTCTATTGAAGGCTATTTTGATAAAGACTTCTCTTATGCAATAAGTCCAGATTTCAAATCAGAGAAGATCATACCTGAAATAGATGAAACTGCGGATCACTTGTACTTGAAGACTGCGGCAATTACGTGTCGCATAGATAAGATTGATTGTGGAATTACCATTTTTGATAAAGAAGGATTCGTCATCAACGAAGATGAGAAAGGCTTCCACTGGGAAAAGAATGAGACATACGGAGGGCACATTGTACAGATGACTAAGCGGATGTCTTTGACGGAAGCATACTATGGTCTTGGTGACAAACCCGTTGACCTCAATCTTAGGGGATTTAGATTTGAGAATTGGGGTAGTGACCAGTATGGCTATACTAGAGATACTGATCCTCTATATAAGAGCATACCATTTTACTATGGCTTGAGAGATGGCAGAGGATACGGAATTTTCTTTGACAATTCTTTCAAATCTGAGTTTGACTTTGGTCGAGAAAGAGTTAATGTGATGAGTTTCTGGGCCCAAGGAGGGGAGATGAACTATTACTTTATCGCTGGTCCAAATCTGATGGACGTCTGCAAAAGATATACATTGATGACAGGTACGCCTGAAATGCCCCCATTATGGTCGCTAGGATATCAACAGTGTAAGTGGAGCTATTATCCTGAGTCCAATGTGAAGGAAGTCACTAGCAAGATGCGAGAACTCAAAATACCTTGTGATGCTATCTACCTTGATATTGATTATATGGATGGATTCAGATGCTTTACTTGGGACAAAGAAAAGTTTCCAGACCCAAAAAGAATGGTGGCTGAGTTAGCTGATGACGGATATAAGACTATGGTGATTATTGATCCAGGCATCAAGAGAGATATGGAATATTCAGTCTTCAAGGAAGGACTTGAGAAAGGATATTTTTGCCGGCGAGTCGATGGTCCGTATGTAGAGGGTAAGGTATGGCCTGGAGAATGTTATTTCCCGGATTTCACCAATCCTGAGGTCAGAGAATGGTGGGCAGGACTCTATAAAGAACTCATAGAAGATATTGGTGTCGCTGGAGTCTGGAATGATATGAATGAACCAGCATTATTTGAGGTGGAAAGCAAGACATTTCCACTTGATGTTGTCCACGATTATGATGGTCATCCTACCAGTCATCGCAAGGCTCATAACATCTATGGAATGCAGATGGCTAGAGCTACAGCTGAAGGTGTTAGGCGACACGCTGGAGGCAAGCGGTCTTTAATCATTACTCGATCAGGCTACGCCGGAATGCAACGATTCTCAAGTGTATGGACCGGTGATAATATCGCGAATTGGGATCACTTAGTCATAGCTGATGTGCAGACGCAAAGACTTGCTATCTCAGGTGTTTCATTTGCTGGATCGGATATTGGAGGTTTCATAGAACAACCAAGCGCTGAGCTGATGATTAGGTGGATTCAATTGGGTGTGTTCCATCCATTTTGCAGGGTGCATTCATCTGGTGACCACGGTGATCAGGAGCCTTGGTCATTTGGAGATCTATGTGTTGAGATGTTTAGGAAGTTTGTGGAGCTACGCTATGAGCTATTGCCATATCACTACACAGCATTCTATCAGTACCATAAGGAAGGTTTACCAATTTCTAGACCTCTAGTTTTCGAAGATCAAGCAAGTCCAGAGACTAAAGATCGGGATCACGAATTTATGTGTGGCGACCACTTACTGGTATGTCCAGTCGTGCAACAAGAATCTAAGTCTCGTACAGTTTATTTGCCACAAGGCAGTTGGTATGACTATTGGAATGATCGGCTGTATCCGGGGCGGACTGAACAAGCAATATTGACACCGATAGATCAAATTCCACTATTCATCAGACAAGGGGCCGTCATTCCCACCTTTCCGAGCCAGCAATATGTAGGTGAGAAAACGATTGACACTGTGACTTTGCACGTCTATCCAACAAGTGAGGGAGAGGTCAAGAGCTATCTATACACTGACAATTATGAAGATTATGCATATGAGAATGGTCAGTATCGATATACTGAATTTACTGTCCGTAGAATTGATGACCATACGATTCAATTGCAAAGAGTAGTGATTGATGGTGATTATGAAGCAGGATTTACGACCTTTGCAATCAAGCTGAGAGGAGGAGATTCTGTAGAGTCCGTCAATGTTGATGGTGAAAAACTTGATACTATAGACACGACTATCTCACGAAATTTCAGCTTGGTAGAAATCAAGATTAAATAGAAGAGTAATTTTAGACCATTGTGGATCAGCATAGAATTAGCACATATATAGAAAGCCTCATTTTCGTGTCAACGAACCCGATGTCTCTCAAAGAATTGACATCTGCTATCAATGAATACCTCAATACTTCGATGAAAGCTGATGAGA
Source organism: uncultured Saprospiraceae bacterium (assembly GCA_938041445.1). Classification (GTDB taxonomy): domain Bacteria; phylum Bacteroidota; class Bacteroidia; order Chitinophagales; family Saprospiraceae; genus JAHDHH01. The sequence goes on along the minus strand of CALISO010000018.1, from coordinate 71,487 downwards.
TTCAAAGTCATATTGATGCCTTGACCGAAAAATATCTTGCTGATGACTTCTCATTCGAAGTAAAGAAAATCAGCGGTGGGTACACCTTTATGACAAAGGGAGCATACCATGAAATCAATGGTCAAGTACTTAAGAAACAAAGTAAGAAAAAGCTCACACGTACAGCTTTGGAAACGATCTCCATTGTTGCATACAAACAACCAATCACAAAAGGCGAAATCGAAGCAATCAGAGGAGTATCCGCAGATTATGCTATACAGAAGTTGATGGAGAAAGAATTGATTGAAATTAGCGGTAGGTCAGAAGCTTTAGGAAAGCCACTATTGTATAGTACTAGTGATAAATTTATGAACCATTTTGGTCTAAATTCCATTGAAGACTTACCTAAGCTTAAGGAACTGAAGCTTGAAGATTATGGCGAAGTAGGAGGCGAAAGGGCTCCAGCCGTAAGTGAAGAAGAGTAAACTGTTTCTCTTCGCATTCTTTTGTTATTCTGATCACAAGTTATTTACAACAGCATGGATACATTAGTCAATAGAGTTGCCAATAGTCCAATAATCACTTTGGACCTCAGTGAGTATTTGCCAAGGGAGGCTTTTGCTGGTTTTGATATTAAGGATTATCTATGGCAAGAGCTCATCCTCAAAGAAAAAGACTTTCGTTCAGCGATGAAAACTGAAGATTGGACCAAGTACGCTGGCAAGATAGTATTAGTCTCTTGTAGTACGGATGCTATCATCCCACAATGGGCATATGCGTTGATTGCGAATACGTTATCAGAAGTTGCTTCAGATATTTTTGTAGGAAGTCAGGAAGAGTACATCAAAGCGAGGTATGTCTCAGTGATAGACAACCTAGATGTATCACTATATGAAGGAAAACCGATGATACTCAAAGGTTGTGGAGATAATTCTGTACCGCCTGAAGCATATAGCCGAATGGCCATCAAGCTCAAGTCCGTTGCTAAGTCTGTAATGTATGGAGAAGCGTGCAGTGCGGTACCCATCTACAAAAAGCCAAAATAAAAGTCGTAAATTTCAGTTTTACTTTTGTTGGCGGTATTCAATCATGCATTGTAATTATTAAAATGAAACCCATATTTCAAACCGTTTCTAATGTTGTAACAATAGTTGTGTTGTCTCTAGTCCTCATATCTGCGACATACACGATTACGACCACATATATGCTACCTCAAGTTGTTAAGGCTGTCAAAGTCGAGAAAACGTTTGACTTTGCAGGAGAAGCGATGCCACTGAATCCAGATACTCGAGAGAGACTTGATAGAGAATTGTCAGTCAACGCCTATTGGCAGTCTTCAACCTTGCTCAATATCAAGTTGGCATACAAGCACTTTCCAATGATCGAGCGGATTCTGAGTGAAGAAGGTATTCCTGATGACTTTAAGTATCTAGCAGTTGCAGAAAGTGGACTTAGAAATGTAGGGTCACATGCTGGTGCAAAAGGGTATTGGCAATTTATGACAGGTACAGGAAAAGAATATGGACTAGAAATCAATAGCGAGGTCGATGAACGCTATCATCTAGAAAAATCAACAAGAGCTGCGGCTAAGTATATCAAGTGGATGTATAATAAATTTGGTAATTATACTAATGCAGCTGGCGCCTATAATGTCGGTCCCACGAAGTTTACTAAAGAAATGAAGTCTCAAGGTGAGGAAAGTTATTATAACCTCAATCTCAACTTAGAGACGAGTAGATATGTATTTAGACTATTGGCGATTAAGGAGATATTAAAGAACCCTGAGCAATATGGATTTTATCTTGACCCAGCAGATTATTATCAACCTGAAGTGAGCCTCAAGGAAGTAGTGGTAGACAAGTCAGTACCAAGCTGGAAGGAATTTGCCCATTCTCATGGGTTGACTTATAGAATGCTCAAGTTTTATAATCCTTGGATTATAGATTCTAAGTTAACTGTCATCAATAATACTTACAAGGTCAAGGTGCCTATATGATCAACACTTAAAGACTATCTCAGATGTCCTTCAGTCGTCGTACATTCATATCTTCATTACCCATTATGATTGGAAGTATGACTTTACCTACATTACCTAAGTTTGATGCCTCAGATTGGACTAAGATCAAGGCTCTCTATGATATTGACAAGTACCCTTATCTGCATCTTAATAGTGGTAGTGCAGGTATCATGCCCACAGCCGTCAGATTGCAACTAGAGAAAGTCATAGATCAACTCAATCAAAATCCTCCTTATGAGATATGGGATGGGTTAGTCAAGATTAGAGAAGATAATCGTCGAAAGCTCGCAAGTATTATAGGTGCTCAATCATCAGAGGTGGCTGTTGTAAGAAATACAACTGAAGCCATTAATCTTATAGTGCATGGAATCTCGATAAGTAGTAATGACCGTATTGTCTGTGCTTCTTCCGATTATCCTTATGCTGTTGGCTCCATGAAAATGTTAGCTAAGAAGACTAAGGCAGATCTCACAATTATACCCCTTGATGACATAGATTCTATATCGGACGATGAGATGATAGAGAGATATCGACATAATCTTCGAGCTGGAGCAAAATTGCTTGTGTTAAGTCATATGTCATTCCGCGAAGGTCGCGTACTTCCTGTAAAGGAGATAACCCATCTAGCACACGAGAATGGTGCTAAAGTCTTACTAGATGCGGCGCATACATATTGTCATATACCCCATGATGTTAAGGATTTAGGTGTTGATTTCTATGCAACGAGTCTGCATAAATGGCTAACAGCACCGCACGGATCAGGTCTATTGTATATATCAGAGGAAGAGATAGAGGCGATTAACCCACCATTGTCATTGATAGATGAAGACAAAGGAATTGAAAAGTTTTCTCATCTTGGCACAAGAGCATTTCAGAATGAAGTTGGGATTAATTATGCCTTAAAGTTCCAAGAAGCAATTGGGTTAAAGAAGAAATGTAAGAGACTAAAAAAATTGACCGATTACTGGGTTGATAGGGTTGAAGACTTGCCAAACATCAGATTTCACACACCTAGAGGCAAAGAAAAGTATGGTGCAGTATCAGCATTTTCAATAAAAGGCATCGGTACTATGAATCTTCTCAAGACCCTACAAGAAGAGTATCAAGTTCATGCAAAACCAAGTGGTTATCCGGGAAAGGGGTTTATTAGGATTACTCCAAATCTATTTACGCTAGAAGCTGACCTAGACAAACTTGTTACTAGTATCCAAGACATCTCATCACAATACTAATCACCCAATGCTGAGATTATTTCAATGGCTAAAGCAGCATCCAATATGGAATATAGTTACCCTAATTGCTTACTACTGCTTGGTTGTTCTTCCGCATGAATTTGTTGGAGTGACAATCGCTGGCATTTTTGAAGGTAAGTCTAGAGCATATTACAACGGTGTCATTTTAGCATTGGCTAGTACTATAGCAATAGCCGTCTTAGTACCATTTCTATTGAGACTTATTAAGCATCCTCGACGTGGATTAGGCTTTGCTTATCTCCTGAGTTTGATTGGACTTATCACCCTCACATTTAATGCGATTATTATCGTCAATATTGAATTGATTCATATCATTCAATATGGAGTATTTGCAATATTAGCTTATCCCTTAATGGGCGGCTATACTGTCACGTTACTCTTCACAAGTTTGTTTGGAGCGATGGACGAAGCTTATCAATACTTCTATCTTTCTCCTCAGCGAACAGACTACTACGACTTGAATGATGTCATCTTCAATACACTAGGTGGAGCTTGCGGGTTGTTATGGCTTTGGAGCTATCAAATTAAGACAACATATACCACATTGAAGTCGATTGTAATGTCGTGGCAAAGTCTGACGATCTTTGGGTTAATCTTAATTTTGACAATTTTGATTGGATTGGGGTATTTGGCATATTTTCCAACTGAAGGAATCGACCCTCTGTGGACATTAGTCCGTGAAGTTCCATATGGCTTTTGGAAGACAATTGATGCTGGTACGATTACCTTCCACGTAACACTTCCAATAGAAGGCCTTTGCTACTGCATCATCTTATGGGTAGTCTATGGTTCAATGGACAAAACGGCATTTGTCCGTACTGTACCGCAATCTTGACGTAATTTAACTGTATTCTGTAGAAATTTTCCTAAGGAAAGTCCTGAATCATAGGGTTTAGTGTTATTTTCGAGATTATAATATCTAACATCTTTAATAAATCTGACTATGCTAAAAAAATACCTAGTTCTAGAACTTATCGCTTTTTCTTTGATCGTCATCCTCAGTTGTACACCCAAGAAGTCGACAACATCATTAACCGAAGTTGTAGACGAAGTTATGATTGTAGAAGAGACAATGCAAGAGAGCAGTGGCATTAACCTCCAGTATATGGATACATCCGTAGATCCTGCAGAGGACTTTTACCAATTTGTCAACGGTAAGTGGATGGAAAGCACTGAGATACCTGCAGATAGAACTAGGTGGGGATCGTTTGATATGTTGAGAAAGCGATCTAGTGAGAATGTGATGGAGGTACTTAATGAAGCGATCGCAAGTAATAAATATCCAAAAGGAACTGATCAATATAAGGCAGTTGAATTTTACAAAAGTGCAATAGATACGCAAGCAATCAATGTTGCAGGATTGACACCAATTCAGGGATTTCTGGATGAAATAAAAGCAATTGAAACACTTCAAGATGCCATCAGCTATAGTGTCAAAAATGCCGAGTATGGTGCAGCAGGTTTTATGGGCCCAGCAGTCTTTGCTGACCTTATGAATAGTACAATGAATGGCGCATATCTAGGTGGCGCTGATTTGGGATTGCCAGATAGAGATTATTATGTGGCGACAGACGATAAGTCTGTGGAGACACGAGCTCAGTACGAGGCGCATATTGCTAGGATGTTTGGATTCTTAGGAGTGGATGCCGCTGATGCAAAAGATAAGGCGACAAGAATACTAGCCCTAGAGACTAGCTTAGCAGAGCCAATGTTGACAAAAGAAGAGTCACGTAACCCTACGAACTTATACAATCCAATGACAATCGCTGAGATTCAAACAATGTCACCAGTAGTAGATTGGAAATCTTATATGTCAGATATTGGAATGGGTCAACTGGAGTCTATCATCGTTCTGCAACCTAAGTATATCGCAGCGTTGAATGACATACTGAGAACTACGGATATAGAGACGATTAAAGACTTCTATACTTGGTCAGAGTTCAATGGTTCAGCAGGATACCTGAGCGAAGAAATAGAACTTGCAAACTTTGACTTCTATGGCAAGACACTCAGAGGACAAGAGCAGCAGCAACCAAGATGGGAACGAGCACTCTCTCAAGCCGGTAGGATGATTGGTGAGCCGATAGGGAAGTTATATGTTGACAAGTATTTTCCACCTGAAGCAAAGGTCAAAGCTCAAGCGATGATCGACAATATCATGGTTGCATTTGAACAGCGAATCAACGACGTAGAATGGATGACAGCTGAGACGAAGGTCAGAGCACTTGACAAGCTTAACAACTTTACCGTAAAAATTGGTTACCCTGACAAATGGAAAGATTACAGTCAACTAGAGATTAAGTCATCACAAGATGGTGGATCATATGCAGGGAATCTACTTGCTGTAGGCAAATGGCAATATCATGATATGATGAACAAACTAGGCAAGCCAGTAGATAAAAGCGAGTGGGGAATGTCGCCACAAACAGTCAATGCTTATTATAATCCACTTAACAATGAGATTGTATTCCCTGCTGCTATATTACAACCACCATTTTATGATTACAAAGCGGATGAAGCTGTGAATTATGGTGGTATCGGTGCAGTTATCGGTCACGAGATTTCACACGGATTTGACGATCAAGGAAGTCGATTTGATGCTCAGGGCAATATGGTTAACTGGTGGTCAGATGCAGATAATGATGCGTTCAAAAAGCAAAATACAAAGTTGGTTGAGCAGTTTGATGCTTACGAGCCTTTACCAGGAGTATTCGTCAATGGTGAATTTACACTGGGAGAGAATATCGGAGATCTTGGTGGTATCAATGTGGCATACGATGCACTACAACTTTACCTTGCTGACGAAGGAAGACCTGAACTCATCGATGGATACACACCTGAGCAAAGACTATTTATCTCTTGGGGAACAATCTGGAGAGGAAAGATTCGTGACGAGGCTCTGATTAATAGAATTAAGACTGACCCACATTCACCATCTATCTATCGTGCTAATGGTCCTATCTCCAATATGGAGACATTCTACAAGGCCTTTGATGTCAAAGAAGGTGATGCGATGTATAGATCAGAGGACGAGAGAGTGTATATCTGGTAGTCTGAGGACTCTTAAAGTGCTATAATCCTTCTTTCTATACTAGGGTACTGTCTAGTGTGATGAAAATGCATTTAGTACTCATGTGCTGTATTGATGTAATGTAATAGAAGTAGTAAAGTGTTAACAAACACTGCGGTGCTACTATTGCAATAGCCTACAACTTCTGGATGACATTGTAGAACGAGGGAGACATATTTAAGAAGATGATTGACGGAGATAAAGAGTCCTATCGGATTCTTTATCAGAGCTATATCGATAAGGTTTACAGTACAGTATAAATTTACCAAAAGTATAGGAGACGCTGAAAAAGTCACGCTGAATGGTCGTACCAAGAGATGAGGGGGCACCCTTGGGAGAAGAATTGGATAGTTGTTTATTGATGTTTTTTAGTTATTCTCATTGCGCATTTTGCTGTTAATATGATGTTAAACGAATAATTTCAATATCTTTTTCTTTGTCATATTGGTTAATACTAGCACAACCTTTTAATAGAAAATAACAATCGCTGTATCTGTTAAAACCAAAATGAGATGAAGCATATCATAACATATATAATTGCTGGGATAGTCGGAGGATGCACATTTTATGGAATCCAAGAATTTACTCAGAAAGACATTGCTACAATACCTGACAACGCAGTTCAAGCAAGTCCAGTAGCGATGCATACGCAACCGACTAATGTTAGTCCTTTTGGCGTAGGTGCTCCATTTGATTTCGTCAAAGCTTCTGAAAAATCTACAAGTGCAGTTGTTCAGATAGATGCAGAAGAAAGTACTCTTGCATCAAATGAAAGACAACAAGATCAACCAGGAATGTTTGGTTTAGGAGATTTTTTTGGACAAGGATACTTTGGTCCTAAGAAAGGAAATGGCTCTGGTGTGATTATCAGTGAGGACGGATACATCGTTACGAATAACCACGTAGTTGGTTTCGCAGATGTGTTGAAAGTTACTCTAGAAAATGGAAAAGTATACGAGGCTACCAAAATAGGAACAGACCCAAGCAGCGATTTAGCTGTTATCAAGATACAAGATACGGGTCTTGATTACTTAGAGCTAGCAGATAGTGATAATGTGAAAGTTGGACAATGGGTATTAGCAATTGGAAATCCATTCAGCTATCTCTCTTCAACAGTGACTGCAGGTATCGTGAGTGCACTAGGTAGAGACCTTGATTTGATTTCAGGTCAAAAGACAATTGAAGAATTTATCCAGACGGATGCAGCTGTGAATCCAGGAAATAGTGGAGGCGCTTTAGTTGACGTAGATGGTAACTTGATAGGAATCAATACGGCGATTGCAACTCCAACAGGAGTCTTTGCAGGGTACTCTTTTGCAATACCATCTAACCTAGTAAAGTTGATTACTGCTGATATAATCGAAAATGGTGATATAGAAAGAGCTCACTTGGGAATTGCAGGTTATGATGTTGATGAAGAATTAATAAAAGAACAAAAGTTGAAAACCAAAACTGGAATCTATGTGGCGGATGTCACTCCAGGAAGTGGTGCTCAATTTTCAGGAATATTACCTGGAGATGTGGTGATTGGTCTTAGTGGCGAGGTAGTAAAGAATTTTGAAGATATGAGAAGATTAATGAGATTCTCCAAGGTTGGAGACACCGTAGAATTGAAAATTATGCGAAATGGTAAGTCGAAGACAATACCAGTTAAGATAAAGAAAACTATTTAGTATACGGATTCGTTATACTATTATAAGAGCGAAAGCTCTGAAGAAAAAGTTGGTTTTTCGTTTTGTTTTGATGCGTCCGCCTTTCCCAGAGGTGGACGTTTTCTTTTGTTCCAACATCCAAATATAGTAAATATATTGAAGTGACTCAAAAATTCACTTAAGGGTAAACCATTAGAGGCTAATTGTTATAGATAAAGAGAACGGTTGAGAAGTTTTATCAATTTGGGTTAATTTGTGAATCAACAAAGTAAAGTTCATTTAAATAAACAACCTCATTCAATGCAAAAAATAGAACATCTCGGTATAGCTGTATCAGATCTCAAAGCAAGTGAACAACTTTATGAGAGTCTATTCAATACCAAAGTTTACAAGCGGGAAGAAGTCCCTAGCCAAGGTGTAACTACATCTTTTATCAAGTGTGGTGCCAATAAGATTGAGCTAGTAGCTGGGAGCCAACCGGATAATGTAATTGATAAGTATATCTCTAAGAAGGGAGAAGGTCTACATCATGTGGCATTTGCTGTGAGTGATATTCGATCGGAGATGAAGCGTTTGGAGAAAGAGGGGTTTACCTTATTATCTCAAAGCCCTCAACCTGGTGCTGACGGAAAGATTGTATGTTTTCTTCATCCAAAGACCACTGGAGGGATATTGATAGAACTCGTGCAGGATGCAGAAAGATCAGCATAGAATCACTACATTTACATATTAATGCAAAATGCAATATGAGTAAACTGCCATATAAGATTCTCGGAGTTGATCCAGGTACTAATATTCTCGGGTATGCGGTCCTTGAAGTAGACGGTAAGAATCTTAGGGTAATTACGATGGGAGAGATGCACCTTACCAAGTTTGATACTCATCAAGAGAAGTTAAAAGAAATTTTTCTCCAGCTACAAGAGGTCATCGAAACATACTTGCCTGCTGAGATGTCAGTTGAGGCTCCATTTTTTGGTAAGAATGTCCAATCTATGCTTAAGCTAGGACGAGCTCAAGGTGTGGCAATGGCTGCCGCTATGACTATGGGTCTCAATATTACTGAGTACAGTCCAAAGAAGATTAAAAAAGCGATAACAGGAAACGGAAACGCCTCCAAAGAACAAGTAAGTGCAATGCTGTCGAGAATGCTAAAGATTAAAATCAACAGCAAGTATCTTGATAGTTCGGATGCCCTTGCAGCCGCTGTGACAAAGTATCACGAAATGAATAATCCTATGGCAGGACTTTCTTCTGCAAAGTCATGGAAAGCGTTTATTTCAAAAAATCCAAGTAGGGTAAAGGGAGTGTAAGGTTACTCCTCTTCTTGTCCAAGCAAATCTCCCAAGTTAAGTCCTCCGCCTCCACCTTTTATACCATTGAGTAATCCAAGTGGTTTACTAAGTCTACCAGTCATCTTTGCTACCCAAGCGATACGTTTGAATTTTTTCTCAAACTGTGGAATGAGTTCCATCAGTTCTCCTACGTAAGGTTTTTTCATCAAGCTCATCGCGAATCCCATTTGTGACATTGGGTCATCAGATACACCATTTTGTACTTCGTTCATCACTTGTTGGATGATATCGGCATTTTGCTCACCAAATTTCTTAACAAACTTTCCAGCCTTGATTGTCGATTTGAATTCAAGGCTTTGGCTCATCATAGAGACGAGTGATTCTCCAAGGATGTCTACCTTTTGCTCTGTGCCGATGTTATTGCCAAGTGCTGAACTAAGTTCTGTGCGATATCCTTCTAGCAAAGCATTTTGCTTCTTTTGAGTGATACACGAGATTTGACTTAGAACTATGAGGAGTATGATTATGCGTTTCATATCTATTTATTTAGCGACTTACAAATTAAAGAGAATATCTGATAGTTAGGACGTGAATGGTCTTGATTGGTTACAAAAATATATATGGTAATCAACAAAGTATATCAAGTCGAGTCTTAAGTGCTTATCTTCAGTTTTCGGAATAAATCGAATAATCCAGAACCTAGATGATCAAATTCAAAAATCTTAGTCAAGTTACCAATGAAGAATTTGTCAGTTGTTTGCGGCTACTGCATTATTAATACTACCAACAATCGAATACTTCAGATAGCTGTCAAGCAAAATATGCGTAGTCAATTTATCGGAAGCACACTACTACAAGACATACAACATAACATCTCGTCTTCAACATCGATCATCAATGTTGATTGTAGGTTTGAGGGAAGTAACACATTTTTCAAAAACAAGGATTTCCAATATACGATTCAGCAGCACGAAATAAGGTTGGTTTTATGTACTTAGTGTATAATTCTGATGTGTAGATTAAAAAAGTAAGCCACCGATTTCGGTGGCTTACTTTTTTAATAGTTGATCGTCAGTTTCGATCTATGTCTTATAGAATATTTCTAACTAAGAAAAATCACATTCCTTACCAAGACTCTCAAACTTTTCTAGTTCTGCGATAAGGCCATTGTTCACCTTTGCAAATACTTCATAAGCAATCTTACCAAGTGGTAGATGAACTGGTGGCTCTTCTAATTGTGCCAGTTTGTAGATTGCTGCCGCAGCTTTTACAGGGTCACCAGGTTGGTTACCACTCAATTTTTGTAATCCTCTGATACGTTCTCCTACAGTGCTTTCATAGTCTTCAATATTCGTATTATCGTACGATGCTGAACTTCCTGCCCATTCAGTTCTGAATGGTCCTGGTTCTACATTTGTCACCTTGATGTTGAGAGGTTTTAGTTCTGCCGCCAGAGCTTCACCGATGCCTTCTAGGGCAAACTTAGAACCGTTGTAGATACCTAATCCTTGCGACCCAATACGTCCAGCGATAGAAGTAACATTGATAATGTGTCCTGAACGTTGCTTACGCATATGTGGTAATATTTCTCTGATCGTTGTCAATACTCCAAACACGTTTACCTCAAATTGTCTTCTTACTTCTTCATCCGAAATTTCTTCAATACTTCCCATTGCACCATATCCAGCATTATTGACGACAACATCAATCTTACCAAATTTATCATACACAGTTTTGACACCATCAATGATCATCTGTGTAGAAGTGACATCTATTAATACTCCGAAAGAATTTCCCGGGCTTTGATTATTAAACGCTTCTATCTGCTCTTGTTTTCTGAATGTACCTACGACGATTTGTCCCTGAGATAAGACTTCTTCCGCTAATTGCTTTCCCAATCCTGAAGATACTCCAGTGATAAACCATACTTTTTTATCTGTGCTCATAGTCGTTTATTGTATTTAAATTTATAATCAATCTCTTTGCCGTACAAACGTACTGAATCCTATCTTTAGAATGAAATAGAATGTCAAATGAAGTGCAAATGAAGTATTTTAGAGTCATTTGAACACTCAAGAGAAATCATCTAACTAACAATGACTAAGCAACAGCAATTAGATCAATTCTTTAGTAAAGAATCAGCTTGGAAAGATAGTATTAATCATTTGCGCCATCTTGCTCTATCAACTGAAGTAGAGGAAACTTACAAATGGCAGTTTCCTACTTATACTTTAAATGGCAAGAATGTATTTGCTCTAGCCCAGTTCAAGGATTGGTATGGGATATGGTTTTTTCAAGGTGTCTTTTTGTCTGATCCGAGAGGTGTATTGACCAATGCACAAGAGGGTAAGACTAAGGCGATGAGACATTGGAAGTTTGATGAAGTTGGAAAATTACCAGATAAGGACATTATCTTTTATATGGAAGAGGCAATCCAAAATCAGCGAGATGGTAAAGTTGTTCCACCTACCAAGAAGGTAACCACAGGTCATAAACCCTTAATCTTACCTGAGTACCTAGAGAAAGCACTTAAGAAAGATTCAAGTCTTTCAGCAGCATTTGACTCACTTAGTCAAGCTAAAAAAAGAGGTTATGCTGACTATATTGCAAGTGCTAAGCAAGAATCCACCAAAAGAAAACGACTTGAAAAGATTGTTCCCCACATACTCGCAGGTAAATCTGTTGCAGCTATATATGGTGGAAAGTAGTGACTACATAGATGATGGTAATACCAGTAATCAACAATCTTAGATAAGAATTCTATTCGCATCTTTATTCAATTATCAAGATTATTAGTTAAATAGCGCTACTCTTTACACTAGAAACCATAATAGTCACAACCATAATCGACTGTATATCAATAATAAGAGTACTTTTGCGGCTTCAATGAATACACCCTATGCAAAAGATTAAGAACATTGCCATTATTGCTCACGTCGATCACGGTAAAACGACACTAGTAGACAAGATGCTTCTGGCAGGAAAACTCTTCGGAGATCATGAGACTCCAGGTGAGCTCATTATGGATAATAACGACCTCGAGAGAGAAAGAGGAATTACCATATTGGCAAAGAATGTCTCAGTAAACTATAAGGATCATAAGATCAACATTATTGATACCCCTGGTCACGCCGATTTTGGTGGTGAGGTAGAGAGAGTATTGAATATGGCTGATGGCGTAGTCCTTCTAGTTGATGCATTTGAAGGGCCGATGCCACAGACAAGATTCGTATTGCAGAAAGCAATAGAACTTGACCTTAAAGTTATTGTAGTCGTCAATAAGGTAGATAAAGAAAACTGTACTCCAGATGAGGCAGTAGATAAGGTGTTTGACTTGATGTTTAGTCTAGATGCTTCTGAGGAACAACTTGACTTCCCTACAGTATTTGGTTCGGCTAAGTTTGGTTGGATGGGAGAAGACCACGCTACACCAACTACTAATATCACATACTTGATGGATCAAATCATCGAGCATGTGCCTTATCCTAAGGTTGATGAAGGTACACCACAACTATTAATCACATCACTAGATTTTTCAACATTCAAGGGAAGGATAGCTGTCGGTAAACTCAGAAGAGGGACACTCTTGGATAATCAGAATGTCTCACTCGTGAAGAGAGATGGGTCAATAGTGAAGTCAAAGATCAAAGAACTCTACACATTTGAAGGGTTCAATAAGACTAAGGCTAAAGTTGTCAATGCAGGTGATATCTGTGCTATTCTAGGGCTAGAAGGATTTGAGATTGGTGATACCGTTGCTGACTTCGAGAATCCAGAAGCACTTGAGACAATCAAGATTGATGAGCCAACGATGTCAATGGTCTTCTCGATTAACGACTCGCCATTCTTTGGTAAGGAAGGAAAGTTCGTGACATCAAGACACATCAAGGAAAGATTAGAAAAAGAACTAGAGAAGAATCTAGCACTCAGAGTAGAGCCAGGAGCTACGGCAGATACGTTTACAGTATTTGGTAGAGGTGTTCTTCACCTCTCAGTACTGATCGAGACAATGCGTAGAGAAGGATATGAACTACAGATCGGGCAACCTCAGGTGATCATCAAGGAGATAGATGGTCGTAAGTGTGAGCCAATCGAGTTCCTTACTGTTGACTTACCCACAGAGTTATCGGGTAAGGCAATCGAGTCCGTCACTCAGCGTAAAGGTGAAATGCTCACGATGGAACAGAAAGGTGATAGAACTGTCATCGAATTTCACATCCCATCAAGAGGTATTATTGGATTGAGAACATATATGATGACTGCAACTGCAGGTCAGGCAATTATGTCACACAGGTACCTTGAGTATCAACCACATAAAGGAGAGATAACAGGAAGAATCAACGGATCACTCATCAGTATGGAGATGGGTAAGGCGATTCCTTACTCACTCAACAACCTACAAGATAGAGGTAAGTTCTTCGTAGAGTCTAACGAAGCAATCTATGAGGGTCAAGTAATCGGTGAGAATACAAGACCAATGGATATCGCAATCAATGTCACTAAGACTAAAAAGATGTCCAATATGAGATCATCAGGCGCAGATGCAAAGGTGAAGTTAGCTCCACCAATCATCTTCACTCTTGAGGAAGCACTTGAGTACATCCAAGCGGATGAATACGTAGAAGTGACTCCAGAGAGTCTAAGACTTAGAAAGATACTCTTGAAAGAACATGATAGAAAGCGAGCAAGTAGATAGGCTGCGCTACACTAATTTATAAGAAAGCAGAGTCGATAGGCTCTGCTTTTTTTATTTATTGGCTAACAAAATGCACTCTGTAGATCATAGACTTTTCTACCTGATAAATTGCGATGAAGTGGGAGGTGCCCACACCTGATCGACCCACAATCACTTCCTTGTCAATTACGGTATCTCCTAGTACCATCCTTTGTACAACATCAGTATGTAGATTAGGGGACTCTTCAAATATAGATTTATATCGGTCATATAGTGCATCACGACCTTTGACGAATGGTTTTAATTCCCCAAGTCTGTAGAGCTCTACATCCTTATGGTGGCATCTAGAGAAGGCTTCTATATCTCTAGCATTATAGGCGATGACCTGCTGTTGTACGATTTCTTCTGGTGTCATTTATTGCATCTTGATTACCTGTTCACTTGAGATATTACCCTTGGAATCTTCTATGTTGATAATATAGACTCCATCATCTAAGTGGCTGAGATTGATAGTTGGTTGTAGAGGGAAATCATCGATATACCTACCTGCTTTATCATATAGTTGGATACGTTTGATATCATCGATATTGATGTGGATGATTCCATTCGTTGGATTAGGGTAGAGGATAACTGGTTGTGCAGAAGAAGATGAGTCATCTGTTGAGGATATGGCATCTTCAGTGACTTCATAGACTACTATAGCAGAAGTACTATCACATTCACCTAGGAATAGGGTATATGTTAGACTATCCATCCCCAAGAAATTTTCATTAGGCTCATACCGTATTTCAAGGTCTTCAGTAATAGTCGCAGTTCCATTTGACGGCAGATCGGATATGACAATCTCTAGGACATTTATCGGCAGATCAGTGAGTCTAATAATTCCACCTTCGATATCTCCATCGAAGAAGTTGAATTCATCCTGGACAGCCACAGTAGGTTGATTATCAAAGTTCCAGTAAAAGAGTCGATCTGAATTATTGCAATCACCGCCTAACATCACCTCTTGGATTTCATTAGCCGTCAATATAGCGTTGTATGCTCGGACCTCGTCTACCTCTCCTTCTACCCAGTCATCATCTGGGTCTGCATCTATGCGATTGCCCACACTCCATCTCCAAAGTCGAGCACTGATATTCTCCAGTGGAGCATCATCTGAAGCCACGAGTACACCATCTACATAGAGGTGCCTCTCAGTCGGGCTTATGAATACCCCTGCGATATGGTGCCACATCCCATCATTAATTGTGTTGCTATCGGAGATAGTCTCTCGTGTAGTTGACGTTACGAACAACCCAGCCTCAAGAGTAGCTCTACCTGACCGAATAGAGAGGGTGTTGCCAGAGATATTTGAGTTGGCGTTACCATTATAGAGAACAGTTTGATCAGCAGCACTTGTTGTCTTGACCCATACCATCATCGAGAATGGATAGTGCTCGAGGATAGTGGTAGCGTCATAAACGATATAATCATTCACACCGTCTAGTTCGATACTGAAATTCTCATTAACGACAGGCGTAGAGTCATTATCCAACACTGGAGTATTGACCCCAGCATTTGGAAGTACTTCATCGGTATCATCTCTTGCAAAGAAGTCAGTATTGTCTATAGTGACATAGGCTGTCTTGGTCTCTGAGTGACTACTAGTGCCATTACTGATTGTCAGTGTGATTGTCTTTGCACCTTCTGATGAGTATGATACTTGGTGAGGTCCATCACCTGTGATTGTTGGTGGTGTAGCACCGTCTCCGAAGTGCCATACAGAGGTTGTGGGATTCCCTTGGATATCGGGCAAAAATGTAATCGGCTCTCCCACTGCTGCTATAGTCTCTGATGCTTCGAAGTTGCTAATGACTGTCTCAGTACGATGCAGTAGCTGTGCTTCGTAAAGTGAAACTGGAATGAGTTGATCAGGATTATTAGCTCCTTCGATATATCCTTTAGGCTGATTGAATGGTCCTTCTAATGTGAGGTTGCCCTTGCAGCCGATCGCATAGTTTTGTGCTGTGGGTGGCTGTTCGATGATGATACCAGCATCGGTACCTGGTCTATCAGTTTCACAATTCCACATCACTGAGTGAGCAGCAGACCAACCGTGTCCTGTCCCTGCATCACCACGATTATAAAACGCCAATGTGTTTATACTACTCGGGAAACTACCAATATCTATCAGATTGTCGAATAGCATCCCCGTAGACCAGTGACGGTGACCCTCACTTGTGGACTTAGGATGTTCGGATATGCTTCTGAGAACAACGATCCCTGATGCTGTAGAGGTACCATTAGAGACATAGTGGTGTCGACCATTCCGAGCATAACAATTGTCGAAGAGGATACCATTAGAATTACGATAGGCATTAAAGTTGTACATACGTGCTCCAGTGACTTGGGCTACTGGGTCGACAGACTGTACATTGATGACGCTGATCCTACTTGCAGTACTTGTTCTGATGCCTGATAAGCCGAATCCTGAAACAGTAACATTTCTTACCCACGCATCTTCCACTTGTGTAAATTGGATACTATTCCAAATATGATTTTCGTCTGTTCCTCCTAGGGATTCGATTTGGACATTGAGGTTCTCGATACCTACGTTAGTGACTAGTCCTTCTCTGCTATAGACGTAGATATATGATTGTGCAAGGTTTCTATCAAGGTGATTATATACAGGTGCATCTACCGTGATAGTATTCTCTGAAATGTCCGTGATGTAGCGATTATAGACGATGGGATATTGACCCACTGACCAGTTGGGATCATCGTCTGTCCCTCCACCATCGATGGCTGCTAACCACTCTGCAGTACAAGGATGAAAGATGATGATATTGTCTCCGACATTATAGGTAGATCCGTCTTCCACATCCATCGATCGACTTCCTATCTGTACGAAGTCAGAAGTGATATTTTGACGTGTATTAGGTGCATCATCTGCCCATCGAGTCTCACTTCCCCCACCTATGACGATAAGGTCTCGCTGATTTGGGATATTACCTGTACCGAAGATGACAGTTGAGTCTTGTGTATCTCTGCCATCACCTATTCCTCTGAGTACAACGCCATCAGTATCAATGAATATCTGACCACTAACTGGGTATTGGCCAGCTTCTAGTAAGACAGCTCCTCTGAAGCCATTGCTATCTTGGTCCAAGGCACTGACTGCATCTATTGCATCTTGGATATGAGTGGTATTATCTCCTTCAATAGGTGTTATGATCTGCTTTACTGGCACATTGGGTATGGCCACTCCTCCGCCACGATATCCCGCGTGACTGAAGTCTGGAATACGATTGCGATCTGCATCTTCTGAGTAGGTTAGTGATCCATCCGATTGTAATTTGGCTCGGTCAGTTTCCCAAGATTGGCCATGCGTGATGTTAGTGACAAAGAAGCAAAGTATCAGGAAGAAGATATGTTTCATACTTGAAAGATAATACCTGATTTTGTAATTGTCATCTTACATCCAAAAAACGCAGAGTCACTGGGCTCTGCAGTTTTTTGTTTTATAGCTTTTGGTCTTTTTATTCTTCTAGAAATAACTGTGCTGATATACTATCACTCTGTAGCCGCCCTTCTTCTGTAAGGATGATCCGATCATTTGATAGAATTGCTTTATCGGTTGCTGAAAGTTCTTTGACAAATTCACTTTGTGTAGCATTTAGATTAAGAGTCCTTGAATCTACTCCCCACTTAGTGCGAAGCCCTACCATAATGCGTTCATTGTACTGATTAGACATAGAGAGCATTTCTTGTTCTTTGGGAAGGTGTTGCTCACTGAGACTTGTAAGATATAGAGCATTATTTGCTACATTCCAAGATCGCGATGTTCCATTATAAGAGTGTGCTCCTGGGCCAATGCCGATATAATGATTACCAAACCAGTATCCAGTATTGTGCTTGGAAAACTTGCCTTCTTGAGCATAATTACTAATCTCATAGTGGTCGTATTTCTTACTTGTAAGATACTGATGTGTCAGAATGTATAACCTTGATTGGACTTCGTCAGTGAGCGGTACGTTCTTACCTGATTGAGTATTTTGGTATAGAGCAGTACCTGGTTCTACTGTGAGATTGTAGCAACTGATATGAGGAGCTCGATATCTAGAAAGAGTGTTAAGGTTGTCTTCCCAATCTTGAAGTGAACTCCCCGGAATCCCGAATATCAAATCTGCCGAATAATCAAAGTCAAAGTCCGACTCTAAAATATCTAAGATGGCAATGCTCTGATCTGCAGAATGACTTCGATTCATCCAGATGAGCTCTTTCTCGTGGAATGATTGCAGCCCTATGCTGAGTCGATTTACTCCTACACGATGCAACATTGATAAGTAATCATGGGACAAGTCATCCGGATTTGCTTCGAATGTAATTTCGACATCAGTCGCCACGGAGTAGTGAGAATTGATTGTTTCTAATATTTGCGTCAATTGATTGGACGTCATCACAGAAGGCGTACCTCCACCAAAGTATATCGTAGTAATACACTTATTCTTCATCTCATCCTTGCGTAGTGTCAGTTCAGCAACTATCGCTTGTATCATTTCGTCTTGATAAGAGGTCTGAGTTGAGAAGTGGAAATTACAATAGTGACAAGCCTTACGGCAAAATGGAATGTGTAAATAAAGGCTAGCAGAGTCTGGAGAATAATATGGTGGTAAATGCATCGAGTGTAAAATCCGAATTACTTGTGTAAATCAGGCAATTTGCGCATTTCTTTTTTTGATCTTCTTTTTCTCAACTCTAGATTTAATCTGCCTCCTCAATAATTTAACCCACGGACTCCACTGGGTGGATTTCTTAGTTTCCGAAAAATGATTTTCAATATTGTCAAGTAAATCTTCAATCAACGCATTGTGAAGAGGTTTGACCGCAAATAGCCACTGAAGTGTGCCTTTGCCTTCAGTGTGAATATCAATGGTATGAGTTACCATAGTCTCATATTCATCTACTGCTTCAATTTCAAATTTGTGAATTCCATTAAAACCAAGTGGCTTTGAGAATCTAAATAGAACTAATCCTTCCAGATTGCACTTCTCGATAGAGTACCTAATCGGGCCATGTCCACCAGCTGCTCCCACCTGCATACCATCGTTGAATTTAATCCTTGGCCAGTGTTTTTTTGGCCATATCAGATCATCCTCAGTGGAGAGTGTTCTCAATATATTGACGACCTCAACCTTAGGTTGATTGATTTTACGTCGATGAATATTGAGCACTTTCAAAGTGATATGATTTGATACAAGAAAATAGAATTCAATTAGAAGTTCCCAATTTTTTCGTCATACAAAGCCTTGCTCTCAGCGATACTCTGATTAAGATCAGTCATTATATCTGCTACACGATCTTCGATTCCCTGTAGTCCAGAATTAATTTCTGATATCTGACCAAGAGCTACAGCCACTTCTAGCCCTTTGATAATATCAAGTGCTTCGACGTGGAGGTTTTTTAGTTTGTTGACAGCTACAGAGGTTCTTTTCAAGTTGACATCATAGTCAGCTCTGATCTTTGTGATTGCAGACATTAGCTGCGACTTGCTCGTCTGATCTCGGATAGATGCCGTCTGCTCTGTCATTGCATTAAAGAGGTTGTCTGCATCTTCTTTAAGTTTTTCATAGTCTTTGTAGAGAGACTGAACGTTATTATCCACTCGCTTCCAGTCTGTGTACACTCTGTTGAATTCTTTATCTACATTCTTAGCGTCAGCGAGTGCCTTCTCTATACCTGTAAGCTCACTTACTCCTTCTTCAATTTTCTTATCAGTTTTATCCTTTTGCTTTTCAAATTTCTCAATTTGAGCTTTGAACTCTTTTTTATACTTGGGTAACTTCTCAGGGCTTTTCCAACATTGGACGAATAGGAGAGAAACCATTAAAAGTAGAGTAGAGAGCTTGACTGTTTTTAAGAATGTTGACATGTCGGTGATATTTTAAAATAAACTGTAGGTTGTCATTTGACTATAATCGAAACGAAGATTACCACTATTGCATTCGTTATAATCGGATTTTAACCCTTTTTGTAATCATTAAAAAAGGCAAATAGAGTCTAGGTATGATCTATTTGCCTTTGTAATTTACTGAGTGCCCAAGAAAGGAATCGAACCTTCACGTCCCGAAGGACACATGGCCCTCAACCATGCCTGTCTACCAGTTCCAGCACTTGGGCTCAAATGCGAGGCAAATTTACGCTTTTTTAGGAGCTATGGTAATCCATCAACTGATAAAATGCCAATCTCCTAACTAAGGCTTTCTTCTTCTTGCATTTTACTAGCATTTTCCGCGAGTATTAATGCCGAAGTTACAGGAGCCAAGTCACCTTCTATGATCTTGTCAAGACTGTATAGTGTAAGATTGATACGATGATCAGTGACCCTATTCTGAGGATAATTGTATGTCCTGATTTTGTCTGACCTGTCACCTGTACCTACCAGTGATTTACGTTGTGCTTTTTGTTCTTTGTAGACTGCTTCTTCTTGTGCTTTTTGGATTTTAATCTGGAGCCTGGTCATCGCGATACCACGGTTCTTGTGCTGCGACCTAGAGTCAGTACTTTCTGCCACTATTCCCGTCGGCAAGTGAGTAAATCTCACACCTGACTCAGTCTTGTTGACGTGCTGACCACCTGCACCACTTGCACGGAATAGGTCACATCTAAGATCTTCTTTTTTAATTGTTATTTCATCTGGTTCATACATAGGGATGATGGCTACAGTAGCAGCACTTGTATGCACACGACCTTGTGATTCAGTCTTAGGCACCCTCTGTACTCTATGAGCTCCAGACTCAAACTTGAGTTCACCATATACATCTGTACCAGTTATCTCTAGAACGATTTTATTATAGCCACCAGAGCTTCCTTCGTTGATATCAAGAATCTCTGTCTTGAATTTCTTAGTCTCGAAGTATTTATTGTACATCCGATAGAGGTCTCCAGCGAATATACTTGCCTCATCTCCACCGGCACCTGATCTGATTTCCATGATGACATCTTTATCATCGTCTGGATCTTTTGGCATCAAGATGACCTTAATCTTTTCTTCCATTGCTTCAATAGCAGGATTCGCTGATTCTAGCTCCATCTTTGCCATTTCTTTCATCTCAGGATCATCGTCCTTGAGCATTTCTAATGCTTCCTCTTTATTGCTGAGCAGAGTTTTATACTCTTGGTAAATATTATTTACCTCGTCGAGCTTCTTATATTCTTTATTAAGTTTAGCGAATCGCTTCACATCAGATACAATTTCAGGATCTGAGAGTTTTTCTTGAGTCTCAAGAAATTTATGGTGTATTGCTTCGAGTTTATTGAGTAGCATAAGAAAGGAGGTTCTTGATAAGTAGCTTAAGAGAGTATAGGTTGATTAACGCAGGATATGGACAGTGTATCCATATGATTCTTAAGCGGTAGACTACCACTTAAAGATAAATATCTGTATAAATTAAAAAAGTAGCTAAGGGTTGTTAGCTACGTAAGTATCACGAAGATTCCTAATGAGGTCTTCAGAACAACAAGATCTCTTTAAATTATTTCTGAGGAAGTCTCTTGCGGATTTCTCTTTTTGGAAGAGAAGATGACTTTGGGGATCAGTCCCTATTTTTTGAATTAATTGAATCTCATCTTCTTTGCTCAGAGCACTATCAAAGTACAGACTCACATTCTTTTCTACAGAGTACGTATTTGTTGGACTTCCCATTTCAGCTTATCAGTTTATCTTATTCAATAACAAAATAGTAATAATTCTAATTCTAGTCTACTCTTCTTCGGATTTTTCTTTGATTCCTCGCTTGTCGTGGTAACCAAGTTTATCAGCGTATCCTTTCAATTTTTCCTTGAGCATATTCCTTGCTCTGAATAATCGAGATCTCACTGTTCCGATAGGGATATCGATGATTTTGGCGATCTCTTCGTACTTAAAACCTTCAATATCACAGAGCAATATGACAGTCCTAAAGTCTACAGGTAACGCGTTGATTGCGTTAGTGACTTCATCACCCATCATACTTTGAAACAATTCCTCTCTGAGATCTAGGTAGCCAGTCGCTCCGCCATCCTCATCAGTATCATGATAATTTATAAAATCTTCAAAGTCAACCTTTGTTGGCTGTTTCGAACGCTTACGGTATTGATTGATGTAAGCGTTCTTCAAAATTTTAAACAACCATGCCTTCGCATTAGTTCCTGCGATGTACCGATCTATAAATCTATGCGCCTTCATAAAAGTCTCTTGCACAAGATCATTGGCATCTTCCTCATTATATGCGAGGTGATAGGCGAATGTTTTCAATGCATCAGCATGAGGTAAAAATTCTGTATCGAATATCTTAGAATAGTCTGGTTTAGTTTCTGACAAATCGTACTTGTTTTGAACAAAAATACACCATTATTAGTGGTATGGAAATTCTACGATGCTTTATTGGTCACCTGTGTATGCACATAGCAGATTGTTACTAATCCGATACTTAAGAAATAGTAAGGTCCGACTTTGTCAGCTTCTAGCAAGTCATTGATCAATAAGAGTAAGTCAATAGTAATTAAGGATAAGGCACTTGCCATCGCAATGTATCTGATTTGTTCTTCTTTAGCGGTAGCAAATACTCTTTCAGCAAGCAATAGCGGCATGGCTGTCATCAATAAAAAGAATAGTAACCCTATAATCCCTTGTTCGCAGGTTACCATTAAATAGTAATTGTGGATACCTGATTTCTCTGGATTGTTACTGACATAAGTTTCAAAACTTCTCACAGTATATGGCTCATAAGACTCAAAGAATGCTCCGGGGCCAAAACCTACAATTGGTTTTTCAGCAATCATTCTAACTCCTGCCACCCAACGATATACCCGTTCCATTGTTGATACATCTTCACCTTTGATCGTCGCCTCCATCAGGTTGTCAATATTGTGATGGGAGATGGTGTTTTGATAATTTGGGGCATACTCTAGATAGGCATTATGCTTAACCATACTCCCTAATCCAATAACAGTAACAAGTCCAGCAAGTACAAAAGCAATTGTCGTTAACCGGTACTTAATCATCAAATATCCGGCTATAATACCAAATACACAGACATAGGCAGCTCTTGTGTATGTTGTGTAGATTGCAAATAATATGAGACAAAGAGCTATTGCATAGAATAATCCTTTGATAGAATTCCTAGACGTTTTATACAAATACCCTAGATAGGGTAGAATCAATACGAGTAAAGCACCATAGTTCACATGATTTCTGAAGAATGGTCTACCTGCTCTATTGATAGTTGTAAAGTCAAAACCACTCAGACTATGCCTTGCTACAACATAGCAAAGCGCTATGATTGTTGATCCGACAATAACCTTGATCAATGCTCTGATTCGATCTTGATCTTGGTGAAAAATCACGATTGTACCAAGAAAGAATGGTATGATATACCACAGTTTGGCAAGCAGATATTTGACGGAGATCACGGGTTCTGTAGAGAATAGCGTCGTGATGACTGTCCATACTAGCACCCCAAGGATTGTAAGTGTAAGACTATTCACAAAGTATCTACTATCCCACTTCAGTCCATGACTGATTGCCATCAAAATGAGCAATCCAGAAGAGATAATCATCAATGGTTCTGCTGGGAGGTCCATTCCAATTCCTCCTGGCAGAGTTACTTCTGTAGAGAATGGCAAGACTGCAAACAAGATGTAATAGATGCTTGCTGGTCGCAAAACAACAAATACGGCAGCTATACAAATAAAGGGTACGACTAGCAATATCCAAGTGTCTGTTAAGATTGCTGTAATCACACTGATCACCAGTAGTGCTGTGCCACCTAGAAAAATACTTGACTGTTGACGTGCTAAGGCAAGCATAAGACTTACTCTGGTTTGTTAATCTTAATAGACTTTATGAAGTCTTGAATCAAGACGAGTAGACTTAAAAACAGAACACTTGCTATCGCAACGCCTAAGACAACAAAGGTCCGCTTAGGTCTAGACTTGATGAATGGAACCTCACCCAATTCTATCAAGTGAATTGCATTGAATGGGGACTGATATGCCGACTCCAATTGCGCTACTCGTTGCTTATCGAGGTTAAGTTGAGTGAGGTAATCTTCTTGTTCTTCTTGAAGGGATTGCAATGGTAGATATCCTTCATTGAAATTCTTTAGCTTAATTCTAAGGTCTGCGATTTGAGCTTCGTAGCCATCTACTTTCGATTTGAGGACGGAGAGTGTATCTCTATGAATACCACTATTCTTCAGTGATAGATACCTACTTGTGACATTGGATAGATTCGCCTCCGCTTGTGGAAGTAATTCTGAATAAGCTTGACTTTGACTCTGGAGGTCGTAGATCTGATATTTATCTCTTAATCTGCCGATCGTATCGGTCAGTGTTTTCAAACCTTTTTCTTTTTGAATGACTGTGGACTTGTAACTGCCGAGTTGGATTTTTTGGCCTTCCTTGACTATTCGCTGTGCAATTTCACTGAGTTTATGCGTTGCGGCATTGACCATATCTCTTGCAAATTCAGGATCTTTGTCTTCCACAGAAAGCTTCACTGCATCCAACTTTGTCTTAGTGGAATTGTAGTGCTTGTTGAGCATTAGGTCCATTGCATATCTTGCCTTGGAGCTAGATGTATCTATATCATAGTGATCATAGAGGTCAAATTTATCTATTAGATATTCTTTCAGTTCTCCAGAACTCGCTATAGCTAGTAATCTATCAAGATCCTCTGCTTCGCCATAGTATTCGATGTCTTTAGACATATTGCCAATTGGGAGTGGCTTAGCAAGATCTGTGCTTGCAGGATAGAATAAGCTCGATGACTCGTAGTAGTTAGGCTTGAGAAGTACTAGGACAGCCGCAATCACGGATATCAAGAAGCTCCACCCAAGTATCTTGAACTTCTGATCCCACAATAGTAGTAGTGGCCTTAGTATCTGATGATTAGTATCGGTTGAATTCAAGATTGGTGTAGTTTTCTCAGTTTTCTTTTAGGTTTCTTGCCTTGATAGTGTCTAAACGTAAAAAGTTAAGTGCCAATATGTATGCCAAACTAATTATTGCACCTAAACAGAGCTGAAAAATGAAGTGAATAGGTAGATATGATTGAATTATTAGGTAAGCGGCAATCGTCACGGCAATAATGCTTAATACCTGAAAGAAGAGTCGATAGTCCACCTTGAAGGCAAATGTTGAGAAGACAAGGACAATCTGTCCTATGAGGAGTAATCCTTGAGTGATAAAAGTGGCAATAGCAGCACCTTCTGCTTGTAGACGTGGGATAAGGTATAGGTTGAGACCAAAATTGACGACCACTCCGAGCCCTAGTAACCGATTAAAGATCTTCAATTTGGCGGAAGCCGTCATCAGAGTGCTGTAGATATATGTCAATGCAACAGAGAAAAAACTCAACGATAACACTCTAAAGACACCAATATGGCGATCATCAACATTGTCATAAATCATACTCAATATCTCGCCACTGTAGAAGAATGTACCAAAACTTGCCAATATGGCGATGACAAGCATAAGTCTGAGAGACTCATCATAAAGGTTGTGAAGCCGCTCTGAGTGGGTTATCGCATTGGCGTACATAGGTAATAGTAAGCCTGCGAATAGGTAGCCGATCATATTCATCGCATCGTATACTCTGAATCCTGCAGCATAGATTCCTGCCGATAAAGAATTGTCATCAACCAAAAACTTCAGCATAATACCATCCATCCGATTGTAAAGCGACATTAAGATAAATATTAAGGCAAATGGGAAGGACTTCTGTATGATGGATTTGATCTGTGGTAATTCAAATTTGAGCTCGACTCCTGAAAATCGTCTTAAAAAGCATATGCCGATTACAAGCACGCTAGCTATGAGTACAATAGTTTGAATCTGTACAAATCGCAACACTGTTATCTCAGTTGGACTTACGTATAAGACATAGCCCAGCGCTAAGACTAAGAGTAACTTGTCTACAGAAGATAATATGCTATCTGTCACATACGATCCGACAATAGAAAAATGCGATCTCAGGAAAACAGCAAAAGAGAGGAGGATCATATTACCTAACATCAATAGAATGATAGGGAGCAAGTGCCATCCGAAAATCAGACAACCGATAAACCCAATACCTATGAAAAATACAGCAGCAGTGATGACTTTTGCTGTAATTGTATGCTTAATAGTCTCTTGTAAGAGGGTTCGCTCCTTGGAAAGTAATTGTGAGTTGAAATTTTGAATGCCTGGATCAAGAATCCATTGAAAGATGAAGAGAAAGTTGAATATTGCAAAGTATAAACCATAAGCTTGGTCACCAATTTGGTTCTGCACTTCAGCCTCAATACAGAATATATAGAGTGGCTTGATCAACAGATTAATCAAGATTAATAGCCCAATATTTTGGTAAAAGTGGTATTTCACTAAGTGTTTATCCTAGATTTGTATTAAAAGGTTGTTAAGAAGGTGCTTAAGGCAAGGAATCAAGTTACTTTTGCGTCTATAATACATCTAAACACAAAACAAAATTAGTTAAGTATGAAACAAATCAAATTATTTGGACTCTTGTTAGCAATGTCTGCTATGCTCATGACTTCTTGTGAGGACGACATTATCGATACAGGAGGCGGAGGTGGAGGCCTTGATGGTGACCCTACGATTGCATTATTAGAAGGTACAGATGTAATATCTTCAGATGCAGCTGTTGCCGCAAATACAGAATTTACGGTAAGAGTATCAGCACTAGCAGGAGATGCAGAGCTTAATACATTCGAAGTTTTTCAAGATGGTTCGTTAGTAGACAGATCTAGATTCCAAATTGATGGAGTTCAGGCTTCAACTGAGACGGTATTGCTATTTGGAGACGATAGAAATGGATTTACTTATGATGTAACTATCACTGCTCATGAAGAAGGAGTGATAAGTGCTTACGCATTCGAAGTGACTGATGCTGCGGGAGTAAGTGCTCAGACATCATCTATTTTTATTGATACAGATGCAGGCGTGACTGGTGGTGGAGATGCACCAGATGTAACTGTCGGTGGAGCAGCGTCTATTGATCTTGATCCTAATGCGTTATATTCAATCAACATTTCTGCTACGCCACTTACTGGTGAATTAGCGTCAATTGCAGTATATGAAGATGATGTATTGATTTCTGATCTTTCTAGATTAGAGTTTGACTTTACAGATTTCACGGCTAATCCTAATCCATTTGCTTCTCAGTACACAAGTGGATTTGCGGATTTAAGCTTATTGATCAGAGTTCAAGATTCAGGCAGTGCAAATTACAGAGTTGTCATCGCTGATAGCGCTGGTGGTACTGCTGAGTTTGTCAAAACAGTGAATGTTGGTACTGTTTCATCTGGAACACCAGTTACTTCATTATTAGGAATCTTACTTAACCAAGCTGGACCATCAGGAACAGGGGGTCTTGATCTTGATAATGGATCTAGTACAGGTTCTACTGATATTGCTGCGGAGATTGCAGATAATGGTATTGATACTGGGCAACCAAATTCAACTAATTGGAGACAAACGATTTCTCCTGTAAATGGAGCAGTAATTAGAACATTGACTCCAGGTCAAAATGGTTTGTCTGAATTCTTTGCATTTGACGATGTGGCATTCATAGAAGATATTGCAATTTTCCATAATAATAACGGAACAACTTATTCAGGTAATGTTGTGCTTGTAGGAGACTTGTTCACGGTATTTGCTAATGGCCAATACTATTTACTAGAAGTAACTAACATCAACGCAACTGCGACTGACAACAACGATAGCTATACATTCGATATTAAGAAGTAAGCTTGACGTTATAGTCAACACGACATAGCTTTTTATAAAGCATAAGGCTTGATCTCTGTGTAGAGGTCAAGCCTTTTTATTTATTCCTAATCTAGAAGGAATTCTATGCGATGGCCTCATACCGATGAAAGATAGATTCTAACTGATCATACAGCTTGCGATCAACTACTTTCATCTTTTCACCATTAACAAAGTATAGGCTTATGCCAATCGGCAGTGTGTCAATTTGTGGTAATCCCAATGCTCCACTAATCGCAGCAGTAGAGAATCCACTTACAGCTTCTATTGTCTGCCATTGTACTTCAGTTGGATAATCGAGATTGGGGTTTTCATACATAAAGGCTTCTGCCCATCCATGGTACCCAATGTGATAGTACATCTCAGGATTATGTGTCGCTGCGCTGAGATGATCCATTGCGAAGAGAACGACTCCATCTTCACCATTAATCTCTACTGTATGAAGTTGCTTGATTACAGGTGTTGGGAAAGGGTGCTTATACAAGATCACCTTATCAAAGTTTTCTAATAGTGGTGTCCGCGTATGGTGAGCCATTTCTACCCCTAACATCGCGATGATAAGTTTGAAATCATATGGAATTTCTTCTTTTTGAGAGCCCATCGCTGAAAACTCCTTAGTCTTGATCATTAGGAAGATATTATTCTCCACTTCTATTCTTTCTTGTACTGTCAATTCTCGATAGTAAGCAGAATATCTATTCAGAATATCTCTATCCCTTTCATCAAGTGGAATCGGATATTTCTTAAGCCACCAGATATTTATCTGGTTATGAAAGACGTAGATCAGCATCACAACAAGACCCAACGGCAAGATGTAATTGCTCATTGCCTTATTCGGAAAATTACCAGATGCTGCATATCCACAGTAGACCGCTCCAGCTAAAAATGGTGCGGCTAGTAATCTCGATATATTATAGATCCGCATCGATTAAGTAGACTTTGTGATAGTCGGTAGATAGGCAAATTGATTGCCGATGTCACTTACGATGAAGTAGCAATTAAAGGTGTCTACACTTTTATACGTCTGCTTGAAATTGTCAATCTTGGAAGAGTCAATCACATTTTTAGCAACGAATTCTTCAAGTGAACTAGCATTGATAGACCATAGCGCAGTAGTTGTTTTATGATCAATGATGTTGATACCTAACTCTATTGTTGACTTGCTTGCCACAAAGATTGGGTACTTAGTGACATCTTGATCAAGGATGGTTTGCTTTGCCTGTGAGATGATATGGTTGTAGACCTTCAGCTCTTTTTCGATGATGAGGATGCGTTCTGTGACACTCATGGATAAAAAATTAGATTTAGAATATACTTAACGACAATAAGTATGGGTATTGGTATGAGTTTTTGGTGATATCTTATTAACAGTAAAATGTAGTATCTACAATCAAACTTAGAGATCAATAATCTGAACAATTTCTGTAACCAGTTTACCAGACTCAAGCTCTATCTCGAGATGATAGACCCCGGGAGGTAGTGCTCTTATATTAATCGTTTCCTGTCTTGGTCCTTTTAGGATAGTCTGACCATTGATATTGATGAGACGATAACTAATTATGAGTTCACTTCCTTGATTGCTGATATTGAGATGACTAGTGGCAGGATTTGGGAACACCTCGATAGACTTCTTGGTATCTAAATGTTTAGAAGTACTGCTTGGTGTACTTGCCCACTCAAGTTTTAGCACTTTGTCCGATACTACTTGGTCGTCTTCCATACCACCAGCAATGTATTTTATCCTGTCAGAAATATTTGCAATACCTCTCAGGTCCATTGGGATCTTGGGATAAATAATTCTATCTAAGTTTCCTTCATTAACATCTAGTGTAATGTCTTGATTGGATGGAGATACTCCACCAGACCCATCATAAGCGATCCCGTTGTAGTTGTAGGTATTATTCGATCCACCTACCCAATGCACTTCTTCTCCCACGACTGTAGATGCCATTCTATATCCATCAATATCTGGATTGGGTGTAGAGATTGACCAAGTGATTTCGGACGGATCGTTGAGGTTAATAGCACCTTTGATAAGTCTATTTTGGATACCGAAACTTCCTGATGAAGTAGCTCCACCAAAATAGTATATGGTATCATTCAAGATCGTACCACTTGCACCGAAGGCTCGATACAGAATATTGGGTACCAATGTTCCTTCTGTCCATATATCTGTAGTAGGATTATAAATTTGAGTATTTCTGATATTGCCAGTATTACTCCATCCAGTGATGACATAAAGTAGACTATCATTCCATACTGTTTGTACATGATCATCTGTAGCAATGATTAAGTCTGCAGCATCTTCCAAGAAGATATTATTTTCGATGTCATACCTTCTCACTTTGGGAGACGACACTTCACTACCGTCACTATTGACCGTATAGCCGCCAACGATGTAGATGATATTACCAATCCTACTTGCACCGACACCTAGTAGTCCTTGATCTCCAGGTAGATCTGCAATACGTTCAGATTCTCCAGTTTCTAGATTTACCTTGAAACTTTTTAGATGTGTACTTGAGAAGGTTTTAGTACTGTCGATTCCTGCGAAAGAAAACAGATACGGTACTCCATCTATGAATCCTTCTGTCACAGCATTGTTAGCGACTGGTTCTGGCAGTTTACCTAGTTCGGTAATTGTCAACTGACCAAATAGTTGCGTATTAATCGATAACAGAATGAGAAGGATAGAAAGTAATAAAGTTTTCATAGTTTTCAGATGATGCCAGTTATGATGCATTAGTACTTGTTTACTTAAGTTTTAACAATGCGATATTCTCAATATGATGAGTATGTGGGAACATGTCTATCGGTTGTAATTCTTTGACATCATACTTTTCTGCCAAAAGTTTGAGATCCCTTGCTTGTGTTGCTGGGTTGCAACTGACATAAACTATTCGAGGTGACTCTAATGTCAGCAGCATATCTACGACATTTGCATGCATTCCTGCTCTAGGTGGGTCAGTAATTAAGACATCTGGTCGACCATGCTTTTCCCAGAATGCGGAGGACAGTATTTCTTTGACATCGCCAGCGTAAAATGTACAGTTGGTGATACCATTCTTAGTCATATTGATTTTGGCATCTTCGATTGCTTCTGGGATTGCTTCTATCCCTACGATGTGTCCTGCATTCTTCGCTAGATAGAGGCCAATACTACCAATACCTGTATAAAGATCATAGACATTGTCATCTGCAGATAGATTAGCCATACGTACGACTTGTTGGTACATTACTTCTGCTTGATAGGTGTTCGTCTGGAAGAATGACTTTGGTCCGATGTCGAAGGCGACGTGGTCAAGCGATTCCTCTAGATGAGTATCTCCCCAGTAGTGTATCGCTTCTTGGTCTGATATGCTGTCATTGACTTTCTGATTGATGACATAGTGCATTGAAGAGATTTGTGGAAACTTCGCAATGAGGTTCTCCATCACAACAATATGTAAGTTATCCTTTTTGTGATTGAAACAGACAGTGAGCATCCATTGTCCTTTACGGTTATTGCGGAGGTAGATATTGCGCAGAAATCCTTGATGTGTTCTCGCATCGTAGAACTCCCAACCATGTTCTATAGATGCTTCTCGGAGGTGATTTCTGATTTCATTGGAGACGTCATGTTGTAGATAGCACTTATCGATATCTACGACTCGGTCAAAGGCACCTGGGCTATGAAATCCCACGGCGGGCTGTTGTGTGATAGTCTTGTCACTCTTGATTTCTTCGTCAGTCAACCATCTCTTAGTGCTAAAGCTATATTCGACTTTGTTTCTGTAGAATGTTTCTTTCTCACTACCGAGGATGGCGTTTACATCAGTATCAATACCACCTATCCTCCTCATCGCATCAGCGACTACTCTTTGCTTCTCTGATAGCTGTGTCTCGTAGTTGAGGTGCTGCCACTTGCAGCCACCACACATCCCAAAGTGCTCACAGAATGGCTCTATTCGATGAGGAGAAGGGTCAGTAACCTTGACGACTTTGCCTTGGTAGACACCTTTGCGCTTACGCATACGGAGGATGTCAGCAGTATCACCAGGCACGGCTCCATCGACAAAGTAGACCTTGCCCTCTGCATCTCGTCCTACCGCTTTACCTCTATCTGCAATTCCGCTAAACTTGACATCGTTTACGATCACATCTTTTGCTCTTTTTCTACCCATTGTGGATTGTGTTATT
Source organism: uncultured Saprospiraceae bacterium (assembly GCA_938041445.1). Classification (GTDB taxonomy): domain Bacteria; phylum Bacteroidota; class Bacteroidia; order Chitinophagales; family Saprospiraceae; genus JAHDHH01. The sequence continues at coordinate 39,582 of CALISO010000018.1, read as the reverse complement.
CTGTTATTGGACTTGTATCACCTTATTGCCAGTGCAGGCAAAGATACGGTCATCTTTGTGAGGATTGAGTGACTTACTTCCCGTAAAATTACCAAAGGCAGGAAGTAGCATCTGACTCGAAGAAACAAAAAAACAAGGTAGCTTCATCCGATCGCGACCTCGACCTCTCAATCTGACAGCTGGGTGAATATGCCCAGCAACATTATAGCGTCCGACTTCTGGTGATTCCAGAGGTATGTGTGTAAATAAAAATGGCCCTAAGACATATTCAGCCACGATTACTAGTTGATCAATGCGTTCTAGATGATACTTGCTATGGACATCGTGATTCCCTTCGGTCAAGATAAACTTGACATCAGGAAATTGCACGAGAATCTCTTCTAAAGTATTGCACTCAGCATTATAATCCGAGTGAATCAAGTCACCTAGAAAGACACAAGTTTTTATGGGATAGTTGAGTAGAAGATAGGTGAGTTGTTGCCAGTTTTCATTTTCGCCTTCGAGCGGAATCCCTATCCCCGCCTTTCGAAAAGTAGAAAGCTTACCGATATGTAGGTCAGCAATCACACAGACTTGATACCTAGGTAGATAAATGGCTTTTTCTGGCAGGAGCCAAACTACCTCATCCTTGATAGTTGTCTCTAGATAATCTTGATGAGTGGTTGCTGACATTTACTCCTTATTAGCTAATTGACCACAAGCGGCATCGATATCCTTACCTCGACTACGTCTTACTGTAACCATTATTCCTGCATCGCGAATCATTTTTGCAAAAGCATCAACATCTTGCTCAGGTGCTCGAGTAAAGTCTACGCCATCCACCGGATTGTACTCGATGATGTTGACCTTTACAGGAAATTGCCTGCAGAGCTTGATGAGGTTATTCGCATCTTGTCGAGTGATATTGAAGTCGTTGAATGCGATATACTCATAGTAGATCATATTCTTGGTCTTGCTAAAAAAGTATTCTAGTGACTCCATCAATACTTCCAGATTATTCTGTTCATTGATAGGCATAATCTCGTTCCGCTTCGTATCGTCAGCGGCGTGGAGAGAAAGGGCAAGGTTACACTTGATGCCTTCATCAGCAAGCTTAGTAATCATTTTTGCGATACCTGCTGTCGATACTGTAATCCTTCGAGGTGACATGGCAAGACCATCATCCGAGGTAATGTATTCTATAGATTTCAAAACTGGTCGATAAGCGAGGAGGGGTTCTCCCATACCCATATAGACGATGTTAGTAATTGGGTGATCATAGCGTTCGATACACATGGCATTAGTCATTGCGACTTGATCATAGATCTCACTAGCATCAAGATTTCTGACACGTTTCATCTGGCCAGTCGCACAGAACTTACACGTCAGACTGCATCCGACTTGCGAGGAGACACAGACCGTATATCTATCATCATCCGGCACTGGAATTAGCACCGTCTCAATCATCGCACCATCATATAGTTTATATCGGCATTTGATTGTCCCGTCGCTACTTACTTGTTGCTTGTCAAGCGTAATCGGATTGATGCTATAGTGCTGGTCAAGTTGTTCTCGTAGTGACTTAGACAAGTTAGTCATCTGTTCGAATGTCGTGACACCATGCTTCCACAGCCACTCATAGACTTGCTTGGCTCTGAACTTGGGTTGGCCCAATGACTTAATCGCCTCTTGGATATCTTCCTTCGATAGTTGTCTGATGTCAATCTTTACTTGCTCCATTCTGAGTGCAAAGGTACGAATGCTGAAGGCATTTGTGAATGGTAAATGCATAATGGTCAATGTGCAATGATTGTCCGTATTTTAATAAGGTTGACTGGTGTCCTAAAAGCATCTAATTCTAGTCTGAAATATTCGGCAGTTTGAAGAAGTAATCGAAGAATTCCTCAAAAAGCTACAGGGTCTTTTTTATATCTCGACTGAAGCATGAGTGGATGTTTATCTCGACCAAGGAGGAGAGAGATAAGTGGCTTGATAGTACCACTTCTTACATTCTTTGACTTCAGACAAATATCATCTTACTTTAATAAAACCGTGATTAGCTTGACGTATAGAATCATATTAAGTACTTTTTCATATGTTAAAAGCACTTTCTAAGTGATGTTTTAAGTAACAGTAAATCAATTAATAAGGTAATTAATTGATGGATTTAAATGAAATAGTAAAAAGGTTTTTTTGCCCCAAAGTGGTGCTATCTAAACTCAACTATATCTCTTATATTTTGACTATTGATTTACTTTAAAACAATTATTTTTTTAACCCAGAAACCGATTCTAAACAATTAAAAGAGCCCACGATAACATTGAAATGTATAGTGCAGCCTCAACTCAACGTCACATTGAGACTGCAAATTTTAGGTTGCTTTTTATAGAGTAAGGGTTGGTAGATGGTAAACCTTTAAATTATGCGTTTTTATTTTTTATTTTTTATTTTTTTTAATTACAGTTTCTGCTAGTCTATTGCATGGGCAGAGAAACGATAATAATCATTGTATCTTTTCAGAATCAAATGAGTTTGTTGATAACATATCAGTTGATATTGATTCTAGTGGGTGGATATACTTTATGCCTTTAGGGGTATTCCAACCGGGAGATTTGCTTTCTATATACAAGCAAGAATTTGGAATGTCGTCAAATGATGAAATGCGACTTGAAAGAATGTCTCAAGGTAATAACGACGATGAGCATTTTATCTACCAGCAATATTATTCTGACATACCTGTAGAATGTGGCACACTAATCGAGCACTTTAGAGAATGCTTGTTAACTTCGATAAATGGTAATTTTATATGTGGTATTGATTTAGACACAACCACAAACATTTCGTCTGAGGATGCAATCCAAATTGCGATTTCTGATCTACCTGGTAGAGAATTTTTATGGAATGATCCAATATCTGAAGCAGAATATAAGGAAGAAGAGGAGGATACAGAAGCAACTTTTTTTCCTAGTCCAGAATTGGTTATTGACTGTGATACCACCTTAGTTTATAAATTCATTATGTTCGCTTCGGACACTACCTTAACATATAAGATTGATAGTAAAACGGGCTTAATAATCAGCAAGACCTCTGATGTAAGAAATTGTTTTCATAATCATACCAAGGATGAAGGATGCAATAAGCGGACTCAGGGTAATAATACGAGCGAAAAGCAACTATTGTTGGGATCTAATGAGACTACCCATGGGCATACATTTGATGGTGTTAAAGAAATGTCGACGCGACTCAGTTTTGGAAAACATAGATTGAAAACAGAATATAGTGATCTAAGGATTAAAACTCGGGATGCTGAAAGTGGTCTAAAGGAGGAAGATTGGCGTAAGGCTAGAAAGATAACTATGAATAAGAGTGATGGTAACTTATGGTCGGAGGATGAAATTTTGCATACACAAACGCATTGGGCTGTATTGGAATCTTATGATTTTTACAGAGATGTATTCGATTATTCTGCAGGCTCTTCAACTAGGACCTTGAGAGTCAAGTCGAATGTTTTTCCTGGGTCTGGGGCTCAATACTCTGATTCAGAAGATTGGTTAACATTTTCATTTGAAGGTGACGAATATCTTGGTTCAAATGTTATTGTCGGTCACGAGTTCACTCACTTTGTTATTGATGAACTAAATAACTTGGGAGGTGATGTTTCCGATAACCGAGATGCTGATAACTTGAACGAGTCTTTCTCTGATATATTTGGAACTTTAATAGAGAAAGAGTCTCTGCCAGCAAGTTGGGATTGGATTGTTTCTGCCGGAAGTTATGAATTAAGAGATATCATGAATCCTCTTAATTCGCCTAGTGGATCTCAGCCAATTTATTACCATGATGATAATTGGGACTTTATTACTAGTAATTCTCCACACAAAAACTCAGGTGTCCAAAATAGATGGTTTTATCTTCTTTCTCAGGGTGGTGTAAATAATGGAATATTAGTAAATGGTATTGGAATCGATAAAGCTGCTGAAATTACTTTCCGCAATTTAGAAAATTACATAGAACAGACCTCAGATTATGGTGATTCAAGAAATGGCGCAGTTGAAGCAGCGATTGACCTATTTGGAGAATGCAGTACAGAACATATTCAAACTATGCTAGCTTGGGAAGCAGTTGGTGTGGGTACTGTAGAGAGTTGTATGGTCACCTACACTGAAAATTTAATTTGCCATGATCAAAGAAATTTGCCTATGAGTGTAGTAGTCAATAATGTGATAGGTGGAGACTTAGTATGGACTCCAATTGATTTCAGTATTCCGTGGGTAGGGTTAAAAGGTTCTACAACAGATTGGACGTTTATTACTTCTGGTGATAATAATAACACGTTAACAATTACGGATATACCAGACAATCAACAATTAAGCAATTGGTTATTTTTCTTATATGAGGATGTGATGGGTAATAAAGGTGTAGTTAGATTTAGAATGGTATTTTGTCCAAATATTGATGGACCAAGTGATGAAGATCAAATAAATTATTGCAATGACAATATGACCACACAGAGAGACTATCAACATGGAGAGGAAGACAAGAAAACCTTTCAAATTTATCCAAATCCTGTGAAATCTTTTCTTTCAGTGTCCACAAGCTTTATTAATAATCCTTTTTCAATTTATAGTTCATCAGGGATTCTCGTTAAGAGTGGCATTGTTGAACTTGGTGTAATTGAGGTAGATGATCTAATCGATGGTTACTATACAATATTAATTCAAACAGAAAATAATGAAATTCAGAATAGCAGATTTATTAAAATGGAGTAAAGTATTTGCACTTTTAGCAATTGCAAATTATTCATATGGTCAAGAGACAAAACTGACAATAGAATTACCGCTACTATCTTATGATATTAGCAGCCTTTCGAGCTTAGATCGTGGGTTTAATGGGTATTATTCCAATGATTATTTTATTCCAAACCTAAGAGTTGGATTAATGAGAAATGGATTGTATGTAGGATTCGAGACATACTATACTCTGATATTGAATTATAATGATCTAAATCTAGCGAGTATACTTAGGCTTAAAGTGGAATCTTATTCACTCTTGGCTGGCTTAGAGAGAGATTTTGATAGAATATCTGCTCGTTTCACCCTTGGAGTGACCTATAATGATGCACCTATCGGCGCATATGTAGATAACATTATTATTCACACTTGGGAACCTAGGACGTGTTATGGTTTCAATGCTTTTAGTCCATTAGTGTCAACAAATATTAAGTATGCGTTTTATAGAAACTTTAGTGTTGGCTTAAACCTCAGACTCAATCCAATGCTCAAGCCATATCAAAGAATATCTAATAGTTGTCCAAACGATTTTTTGGATCATGATAGGGTACACTACATGGTAGCTCAACTTACGATTAGATATGATATTGATCTGAAACGTAAGAATAGTGGCAAATAGGGCTGGGTAATAGACTTTGACAGAAAATAATAATTTTTTTATTGGAGACGAGCAATTTGCTCGTCTCCAATAAATTCTATTAATCAGTTGAGGATAGGTGTGCTGCCTGTACTTTTATGTATCCACCCATGATTTAGGATAAATGGGGCCATATATGAATTTCACCTAGCTATCCTCCAAGGGTAACAATTGGCACTTTTCCCCCTAGAGAGGACAGAGGCTGAAGTTTTAAACAGTTACCATTGGCAACTGCTTAATGAGCTTTAGGGACAACTATTTTTTACCCATCCCTAGCGTTAGTCAACAATTCTTACACAATAACATCTTACATTTGTTATATGTCATTGATACTACTCATAATAGTCTTTCTCTTACTGTCCGCATTTTTTAGTGGGTCGGAGATTGCATTTGTCTCAGCGAATAAGCTAGGAATTGCCATCCAAAACGAAGAAGGATCGGCAAAGAGCAATATCATTAACCGCTTCTATCAAAAACCTAAGGAATTTCTTGGATCGATGTTGATAGGTAATAATATTGCGCTTGTTGCTTTCACATTTTGTATGACGGCATTGCTAGAGCAGATTTTTCCTGGATTGGCAGAACTTCCACTCCCATCGTTGATCGTATTTACACTCATCATCACTTTGGTTGTGTTGGTATTTGGAGAGTTTATTCCCAAGACGTTTTTTAGTCTCTATTCTAATCAAGCGTTGTCACTCCTGACATATCCACTACTGTTTTTTAAGTGGTTACTCTTGATACCAACTTGGATTATGTCAGGATTGACTAATGTGATCTTGAAAGTATTCAAGGTAGAAGCAGAGAAGTTAGATTATAGACTAAGTGAAGTCGACCTTGAAAACTATCTTGAAAAAAACATTTCAGAGGAGAACGAAGATATCGATAAGGAGATATTGACCAATGCCATCAACCTTAAGGATAGTAAGGTGAGAGATTGTATGGTGCCTCGTACTGAGATTATTCACTTTGACGTGTCTGGAGATGTATCAGACCTTATTGAAGTGATTACGGAGACTAAGTTGTCGAGGATCATCTTGGTCAATGACGACATAGAAGATGTAGAAGGGTATATTCATCATCAACAGTTGCTAGATAATCCCACCTCCTTCAAGTCACTGGTTCTTGATCTGCCATTTGTCCCTGAGACGATGAATCTGAATGACCTACTTCATCGATTTATCAGAGAGCAGACGTCTATTGCTGTAGTTGTAGATGAATTTGGGAGTACTGCCGGCATTATTACTCTTGAAGATATCCTTGAGGAAATTTTTGGTGAGATAGAGGATGAGCATGATAACGAAGATCATCTTGAAGACACCTTAGATGAGAACCACTGGAGATTCTCTGGAAGACTAGAGATTGATCACCTCAATGAGAAGTACAACTCACTCAATATACCTGAGGGAGAATATCAGACACTATCAGGATTCTTAGTGACACATACAGGTAATATTCCAGAAGAGGGCGAAGAAATTGTCCACGAAAACACTATCTATACCATCGAAGAAATGTCTGATACAAAGATTGAAGTTGTGATAGTCAGAGTTATTGAGATAGAGGGAGAAGAGTCTAAGGTGTAGACTTCAATCAACTGTTATCTAACTCTGCATTTCTAGCAGCCTTGTACCGTCCTTTACCAAACTTTGTCCCATTGAATTCCATCTGGGTTTTTAATGTTTGTTGGTCTTCTTCTGGGAGATGAAGAAAATCTTTACAGGTAATAGAACATGCCTCTTCATATGTTGTAGCACATTCATCACATTGGATGAAGAGGATGTGACAGGCATCATTGCGACAGTTTCTGTGTATGTCGGACGGTTTACCACATTGATGGCAATAAGAGATAACGTCTTCAGTAATTCGTTCACCTAGACGTTCGTCAAAGACAAAATTCTTTCCTATGAAGTGATTTTCTAATCCTTGTTCTTTGGCTTGTCTTGCATATTCGATGATGCCACCTTCGAGTTGATAGACATATTTGAATCCCTTATGCTTATAGTATGCTGATGCCTTTTCACATCTGATACCACCTGTGCAATACATCACGATGTTGTGGTCTTCCTTTTTGTCCTTGAGCATATCCTCTACAAGTGGGAGAGCTTCCTTGAATGTTTCGACATCAGGTGTAATCGCTTGCTTGAATTTACCAACTTCACTCTCATAGTGATTTCGCATATCGACGACAAGGGTGTTGTCTTTGGCTACCAGTTGATTAAATTCTGCAGCAGATAGGTGTGTACCCTTATCAGTCACATCAAAGTCAGCATCGTTTAGTCCATCTGCAACAATCTTATTTCTAATCTTGATTGCTAGCTTGTAAAATGATTTGCCATCATCCTCAATCGCATAGTTATGTCTCAGTCCTTGAAAGAAGGTAATGTTGTCCATCGCTTTTTCAAATGCAGATAGACGGTCACTTGGCACCGATATTTGTCCATTAACACCTTCATTGGCCACATAGATTCTTCCTAAGACTTCACAGCTGGCCAGTAAAGTGTATAAGTGATCTCTAAAAATCTGAGTGTTAGGAAGGTGGTAGTAGACATAGAAGGAGAGAGTCTTTCGTTCTCTATTGTCTTTAAGGATTTTGGCCTTCAAGACAGTCTTGTCTACTTTATTATGGAGTGTTTTCATGGCTTTTGCATTAAACCCGAAGTCAGTAATAAAGTCTTAATATGTAGCGTTCACTACATAATCAACACAAATATAAGGCTATCGAACCAAGTGAGGAACATTTTTTGGGTTTATAGCGTATTGGATTTCAACGAAATATATTATGAAAATGCAAGCATCCGTAACCCGTTATTCCGATGAAGAGTTAAAGGAATTTGGCGAATTGATTGATAGTAAGCTCATAGAAGCTAAAAATCAATTAGATTTCTACACCAAGAGTCTTTCTGAATTTGGAGAAAATGAAGAGGCAAGAGTAAGAGGTCTTGACAATTGCACTATGTCTGTAGAGCAAGAACGTATGATGACACTGGCAGCTCGTCAACGAAAACTTATCCACCACCTTGAAAATGCTCGAACTAGAGTAGATAATAAAGTCTATGGTGTATGTAGAGAGTCAGGCAAACTTATTGCCAAGAAACGACTAATGGCAGTGCCGCATGCGACACTGAGTATTGACGCTAAACAAAAAGGTTAATATTTTTACTTTTCTTTGCAAGGCTAAAACACTTAGGACTTGAAGAGAAAGACAATCATTGCACTGGTCATTATTTCGGTATTGGTTATAGACCAACTCTTGAAATTTTATATCAAGCTCAACATTCCCTACCGAGATGGATTCAATATCCTTGGCCTCGATTGGGCTCGCATCCTATTTATTGAGAATAAAGGAATGGCTTTCGGCCTAGAGTTTGGCGGTGTGATAGGCAAGTATGCTCTCTCCGTTTTTCGTATATGTATGGTTGGCTTTCTATTCTACATCATTAATGGAATGGTCAAGGCTAAAGAACGAAAGGGTGTCATTATATGCTTTTCGTTGATTATCGCTGGAGCAATTGGCAATATCATAGACTCAATGTTTTATGGGATGATATTTTCGGAGAGTCATCACACTGGACAAATGGCAGAATTATTTCCTGAGGGAGGAGGTTATGCAGGTTTTCTTCAAGGTAGAGTAGTTGATATGTTCTACTTTCCGATGATAGATACCATATTGCCGGATTGGGTGCCAATCTGGGGTGGCAAACCATTCTTGTTTTTTAGACCTGTATTTAATGTTGCAGATAGTGCAATATCCGTAGGTGTCGCAATGATACTTCTCTTCTATACAGATCTATTCAAAGACAAAAAGAAGGAATCTACTGAAGAGAATGAAGATCCTTCAGTCCTCTCGGATACTATTCTAGAAGAGGGGTAGAACAAAAAATGGGAAACAATACTTCAGTATCATTTCCCATTAGGTAATTCTCAATTATACGATGCTGGCTATAAGCCTAACTTCGCTTTGACAAGTGGTCCGATATTCGTCTCTTCACTTGCGTAAAGCACCATACCTGTACTATAGTCAAATACATAATCATAACCATTCTCATCAGATACTTCCTTGATTGCATTCTCAATCTTAGTTCTTATAGGCGCTAATAATGTTTCACTTTTCTCAAGAATCTTTTGCTGACTACTCTGCTCAAATTCTAAAATCTTAGCTTCCTCAGCTTGTAGCTTCTTCCCTTCCTCCTCTAGTTGCATTGGAGAATAGTTATCTCTATCTCTTTCGATAGCTGCATACTTATCCTGCAAGACTTTGATCATTTCCTGACCCTTACGTTGTAGTTGAGCTTGGAATGCTTCAATATTGGAATTAGCCTCTTTTACCTCTGGTAAATCATTAATCAACTCTTGAGAATTGATGTAGGCAAATTTCTGAGCAGTTGCTGAGGTCATTGACCCAAGTGTAATCGCAACTATAAGTACGATGAATTGTAGTGTTTTCATTTCTTTTATTAATTATCGAAATACTGTAGTGTTATTTAGCCCAATAGTGGATTAAAGTTTTCTACGGATGTCTTCTGTTTTATCAAATTCGTCTGTTGCAAATAGTAGACCAGTTGATCCAGCTTTGTCAAAAATGAGGTCATATCCTCTATCCTGAGCATATTCATCAATAGCAGCGAATACTTTATCCTGTATAGGTCTGACAAGCTCTTGTCTCTTTCTGAAGAGGTCTCCTTCTGCCCCGAAACGTTGCTTTTGCTTTTCTCTCACAGACTTTTCAAAATCCATAATTTCGTCTTCTCTTTGTTTTCTAGCATCATCACTGAGCAGTACTTGCTCTGCTTGGTACTTATTATACATACTCTTGATCTTATCATAGTCGGCAGCAATATCCTGTCTCCACTCTGCCGATACCTGATCGATATCACTTTGCGCAGCGGTATATTCGGACATACCTTCTAATAATGAATTGACATCAACGATAGCAATTCTTTGACCAAATGCCGCGATAGATAGAAAGGCAGCGATTGCGAGTGTTAAGAATGATTTTTTCATAGTAGTAGGTTTATTAAAGGTGCAAAAATAGGATTTCTAATTACAATAACTCAATCCATACAACTAGAGTACATAATCTGGTAGTAATTCGTTAGTTCTTTGATTTAGTTTAACGGCAATTTAACCGAGATTATCCTGTCTTAACAATCCTTTCTAAGATTCAGTGTGATTATCTTCATTAGCGACCCATTCAAGCCTATCATACCACTCTTGCCCATATTTTCTAATGAGAGCAGCTTTTGCAAATTCAAAGAGACGAGTATTGGACTTCTTTCCATTACTGCAAGCTGGAGAGCAGATATCCCACTGATCATAGCGCAATTGGGTAAATCCAGATTGATATTGCTCCTCGATACGGATAGGGTAAAGGTGGCAACTGATTGGTTTTCTCCATTCAGACTTTCCTTCTTGATGGAGTACCTCAAAGGCACATTTGGCGATATCACCTTCTTGAATCAAGTATACACATGACTTGTCCTCCATCAGTGGCGTACCTTCCTTTTTCATTTCTGGGTAGTATGTAACGTGACCTTCTTTGGCTAGTACTTTTTTGGCCTCCGAGCCAAGTAATGGTAATACTACAGGTAAAAGTGCCTCTACCTGCTCTACCTCATCAGCGTCAAGTGGTGCTCCATAGTCACCTTCCCAACAACATGCTCCCTTGCAAGCATCTAAGTTGCAAGCAAAATATGCTTCAGCCACAGGGGATTCGATCAGTACTTCGTCAATTAAAATCAATGGTTTGGAAAACTCTAGTTAGTAATTTGAGATTACGCTTATGTCGGTAAAGTTAATTCTTAATTATTTGCTGTGTAAATTCTGTCAAGTCGCTATGCATCACATCTATGTTTGCATTATATTGCGACTCCTAACATATTACATTACTGAAACCGTAAAAATCCGAATAATTCCATGGACATACTGAAGAAAAAATTTGAAGAAAAAGCAATGGCTCTAAAAGCCGAAATGAGAGCTTTTAGTAAAGAGAATGCGGATGTGGTCGTTGGCGAAGTCAAGGTGTCACAAGTGTTTGGAGGAATGAGAGGAGTGAAAAGTATGATATGGGAGGCATCTCAGTTAGATGCGATAGAAGGAATTAGGTTTAGAGGGTACTCTATCCCTGAATTAAAGAAAATTCTACCAAAGGCAGAAGGTGGTAAAGAGCCTCTACCAGAAGGATTGTTTTGGTTAATGTTAATTGGAGAGGTACCAACTCAAGAAGAAGTCAATTGGCTATCTGACGAGTGGGAAAAAAGAGCGAAAGTAGATCAGAGTGTATTCAAGGTATTGGATACATTGCCAGACGATACACATCCAATGACACAGTTTGTACTAGCAATCACAGCGATGCAAAGTGACAGTATATTTTCTAAGCGTTATGCTGAAGGTATGTCAAAGCATGATTATTGGGATGCAACATATGAGGACACGATGAACCTAGTTGCAAAATTACCTAGAGTAGCAGCTTATATCTACCGAAAGTCATACCACGGTGGTGATCATATCGCTCCGGACGAATCTTTAGATTGGGCAGCGAACTATGCACATATGTTAGGCCATTCTCACGATGATTTCAAGAGTTTGATGAGATTGTATCTTACAATTCATGCTGATCATGAAGGTGGTAATGCTTCGGCACATACAGTACACTTGGTGAATAGTACATTAAGTGACGTGTATCTCAGTTTTGCTGGAGGGATGTGTTCTCTAGCTGGTCCACTTCACGGTCTTGCCAATCAAGAAGTGATAAAGTGGATATTCAAAATGACAGATAAGCTAGGCACTACGAAACCTAGCAAGGAACAAATAGCACAATATGTGCAAGAGACATTGGATAGTGGACAGGTGATACCGGGATACGGTCATGCTGTACTACGTCAACCAGATCCAAGGTTCACCGCTCAGAAGACTTTCGCTGAGGAATACATCAAAGATGACGACTATGTCAATATTGTTTGGAATCTCTTCGATGTTGTACCAGGCATACTAGATTCTCTGGGTAAGGTAAAGAATCCTTGGCCTAATGTAGATGCGCATTCTGGAGCACTCTTAGTACACTATGGGCTTAAAGAATATGGATACTACACAGTACTATTCGGTGTGTCAAGAGCACTAGGAGTATTGGCTAATAGTTGTTGGTCAAGAGCACTAGGATTCCCACTAGAGAGACCAAAGTCTCACACATTTGACAAAATGAAAGAAATCGTAAGTTCTGCAAAAGCATAAGTAATGAATATACCAGCTACTCTCAAATACACTAAAGAACATGAGTGGATTCGTATCAATGATGATAATACGGCTGTCATTGGTATCACAGATTTTGCTCAAGGCGAATTAGGTGAAATCGTATACGTCGAGATAGATACTGTAGGTGACGAACTTCAAAAAGATGAGGTATTTGGCACTGTTGAAGCAGTAAAGACAACTTCTGACTTGTATATGCCTATCAGTGGCAAGATCTTAGAGTTTAATCCGAAGTTGGATGAAGACGAAGAAGATGAACCAGGCCTTATCAATAGCGATGCCTATGGTGAAGGTTGGATAGTAAAGGTCGAGATTACTGACGCTAGCCAACTGGAAGAGCTATTATCTGATGAGGCATATGGTGCCTTGATTAGTTAATGGTCACTTTTTTTCAGACTCATACACCAAAAAATACTCTAGTTGCATCTTCCTAGTATTACTGCGAAGTATCTCATCCCGATTAGGGTAATGACTCTCTTTGCAGTGATAGTGATATGCTGGGGAAGCCTAACGAGGATAGATAGCATGGAAGAGATGACCGATATAGGCATCGATAAACTTCTACACATTGGAGCATATCTAGTGATGAGTATATTATTTGCCTTGAGCCTTCCAAAGTCTCGATTAATCTACCCATTACTTGGAGCCATTGGATTAGGAATTTTGCTAGAATACTTGCAAGAAAGTATGACAAGTTATCGGATGCTTGATATTTATGATATTCTTGCGAATATTATTGGTAGTCTCGTCGGAATTTGGTTAATTTGGTTTCTTGGAAGAAGAGTAAGATGATAATCTATTTGCTTACCTTCAACTAAGAATAAGAAAACGCAGAAATTTACTAACTATGAATGATATATCCTTAACTGGAACTATGGTCTTCCTAGGCATAATTGCCTTGGCAGTGATAGTCATTTTGATCATTGTCGGATTCAAATCCTTCTTCAAGTCTAAGTCTGTTGGCTTGACTGAGAAGTATGCTGATAAAGAATGGTCTTCACCATTACAGGCCAGAGCTAAATATCCTGATGTCAATGCATTTGGATTTTCAAGACCTATTTGGTTATTTGGGCTTTCAGCAGCATTATTGACAACAATATTTGCATTTAGCTGGACGAATTACGCAGAGGAAATTTTTATTCCAGATGATGCACTCGAATTAGATGAAGAAATCGAAATCGAACCGCCTCGTACTGCTGAGCCGCCACCGCCGCCACCGCCACCACCACCACCGGTAATTGAGGAGGTGCCAGAAGAAGAAATTGAAGAGGAAGAAGAGCCTGTATTTGAGGATACATCAATTGATGAAGAGACTGTGGTAGAAGAGCCAGAGCCGGTCATAGAAAAGGAAGAAGCACCACCACCACCGCCTCCACCACCACCACCGCCACCAAAAGAGGAAGAAATCTTCAAAGTTGTGGAGCAGATGCCAAGATTCCCAGGTTGTGAAAATGAACCAGGTGATAATAAAGCGAAGGAAGAGTGTGCTAAAGGCAAAATGCTTCAATACATCTATAAGAACCTCAAATACCCAGCTATCGCAAGAGAGAATGGCGTTGAGGGAATGTGTGTACTACAATTTGTTGTCGGTACAGACGGAGCAGTTGAAGACGTAAAAATCGTAAGAGATATCGGAGCAGGATGTGGAACAGCTGCTGAGCTAGTTGTCAATGGTATGAACAATTTACCTGAAAAATGGACACCTGGAAAGCAAAGAGGAAGACCTGTAAAGGTTCTTTATACACTACCAGTAAGATTTAAGTTGGAAGGATAATGTACTACTGCTCCAACTAGAAGTATAAATGAAAGGTGATACCATTATGGTGTCACCTTTTTTGTTGGAATCGGTTTAACTTGAGGAAATTAACATTACAAGTTTGAAGATAGAGGCGATATTACAAGAGACCTATAATGAAGTCATAGGATTTGAAAACATAGGAGAGACGGCAAGTTATATCCCTGAATTAGCAGGAGTAGACCCAGACCTTTTTGGAGTACACATTTCTACCTTAGATGGGAAGAGTTGCGGTATCGGTAACTATCAAGAAAAATTTTCGATACAGAGTATAGCCAAGACATTATCTGTTACATATGCATATCAGATGTTAGGTGATAAGATATGGGAGAAAGTTGGCGTCGAGCCATCTGGTACAGCGTTCAATTCCCTAGTACAGTTAGAGGCAGATTATGGTAAGCCAAGAAACCCCTTTCTAAATGCTGGCGCAATTGTCATCTCAGATATCTTGATTAGTAATTTGAGTAACCCTAAAGATGACTTCTTAGATTTTGTCCGTAGTATCGATGATAATAATCAGATTGCCTATTCTAGAAAGATTGCACAATCAGAAAAGGAAGTTGGTTATCGTAATATCGCGTTGTGTAACTTCATTAAGTCATTCGGTCTCATAGATAACGAGCCATCAGATGTTTTGGACTTTTACTTTACACTTTGTTCTATTGAGATGACATGCGAAGAACTCTCAAGAACTTTTCTCTATCTCTCAAATAATGGGATAAGTCCCAAGAATAATCGTGAACTTCTAACAGAAAGCCAGTCTAAGCGGGTCAATGCACTGATGCAGACATGTGGATTTTACGACGAATCTGGAGAATTTGCATTCAAAGTAGGGCTGCCTGGCAAGAGTGGAGTCAGTGGTGGCATAGTCGCTGTACATCCAGATCAATACAGCATAGCAGTATGGAGCCCCAGACTCAATCCAAAAGGTAACTCTTACAAAGGAATGAAATTTTTAGAGGCGTTTACGACTAAATCGCGGCTGTCGATTTTTTAAGATGAAAACTTCAACGAACCTGAAAGTTCTTGATCGAAGGGGTTAGGACGTAATTGAAATTATTGTAAGCATACCAAAACTCGAATCCCATTAACCTTTAAGCGAAGTGCAAGTTCGCAATTAACCATTACGCATTAATTCACATCTCCAACTTCCTAAGCACCTCATCATCTACAAGATTAGGCACAGTTACTTTGAGGTTTGGTGTTCTTTGCATTTCTCGATTGATGGCATCGATGGCACCCGGATTCCGAGCCCAACTTCTTCTAGATATTCCATTGTTGACATCGTAGAAGAGCATTGACTCTAGTCTCCTATCAGCATCTGCAGAACCATCTAGTAGCATCCCGAATCCACCGTTGATCACCTCTCCCCATCCAACGCCACCACCATTGTGGATACTCACCCAGGTAGCACCTCGGAAGCTATCGCCGATCACATTATGTATCGCCATATCAGCAGTGAACTTACTGCCATCATAGATATTGCTTGTTTCTCTGTACGGAGAATCGGTCCCACTCACATCGTGGTGGTCTCTACCTAGAATGACTGGGCCAGAGAGAGTGCCATCCGCTACTGCTTTGTTGAATGCTTTGGCGATTCTGATTCTGCCAAGTGCATCTGCATAGAGGATACGAGCTTGTGATCCGACTACGAGTTTATTGGATTTAGCTTCTTTGATCCACTTGATATTGTCGTCGAGTTGTTGCTTGATATCTTCGGTAACTGTAGTCCTGATGTCCTCAAGTACATCACAGGCAATCTGATCAGTCATATCCAAGTCTGTCGGTTTACCAGATGCACAGACCCACCTGAATGGTCCAAAGCCATAATCAAAGCACATCGGTCCCAAGATGTCTTGCACATAAGATGGATACTTGAAGTCTATACCATTTTCCGCAAGGATATCAGCACCTGCTCGTGATGATTCTAGTAAGAAGGCATTTCCATAATCGAAGAAGTAAGTGCCTTTAGCGGTATGCGCATTGATGAGTTCAGCATGCTTGACAAGTGTTTTTTCCACTTCAGCTTTGAATGTGTCTATATCATTTGCCATTAAGGCATTTGCCTCAGCATAAGAGTATCCCATTGGATAGTAGCCACCTGCCCATGGATTGTGTAGTGAGGTCTGATCGGAGCCCACACTGATATAGATGTCGTGGTCAAGGAATGCCTGCCAAACTTCGACAATATTGCCGATGAAGGCGATAGAGACAATCTCCTTGTTTTTCATCGCTTGTCTTACTCTGACAAGCAAGTCATCAGTATTATCTACCAACTCGTCAACCCACCCCTGTTCGTGTCGCTTACGTGCTGCATTAGGATTGACTTCGGCACAGACTGTAATACATTCGGAGATATTTCCAGCTTTTGGTTGTGCTCCACTCATACCACCTAGTCCTGCTGTAAGAAAGACTTTTCCTCGGGGTGTATCACCTGCTTCTAGGATATTCCTGAAGGCATTCATCACAGTGATCGTAGTGCCATGGACGATGCCTTGAGGACCGATGTACATATACGACCCAGCTGTCATCTGACCATATTGAGTGACTCCTAGAGCATTATATTTTTCCCAATCATCTGGCTTAGAGTAGTTAGGGATCATCATCCCATTAGTGACAACAACTCTGGGTGCAGAAGCTGAAGAAGGGAATAGTCCCATCGGGTGACCTGAATACATATGCAGAGTCTGCTCTTCTGTCATCTCTGAGAGGTACTGCATAGTAAGCAGATATTGAGCCCAATTTTGAAATACTGCACCATTACCTCCGTACGTGATTAACTCATATGGATGTTGTGCCACTGCGGGATCAAGATTATTCTGAATCATCAACATAATAGCCGCAGCTTGAGGTGTCTTGCAAGGGTAGTCACCTATAGGTCTTGCATACATCTCATAAGATGGCCTAAACCGATGCATATAGATACGTCCAAGTGTATTGAGCTCATATAAAAATTCTTCAGCTAAGGTTTGATGCCATTCCGCTGGAAAATATCTCAATGCATTTTGTAATGCTAATTTCTTTTCATCTGCTGAAAGGATATCTTTTCGCTTAGGAGCTGGATTGCCACCTTGCGGGTATAGTGCCGCTTTTGGTAATTCTGTGGGAATCCCTTGAGTGATCTGTGCCTTGAATGATAGAGAGGTAGTCTGCATATTAGTTAGTGTTCTACTTGGTTAGTAAACGCCAAATACTGGATAAAGATCATGGCTATTATCGAATGATTGGATGCCATCAATACCTAGGAGTTCCTTGCTCTCAATCATTGCAATTGCTTGCTCTATATCCACACTAAATATCCGATCATCGGTTACGTGAGATATTTGAGATCTGACTTTATGATGAACTGCATCAATAATCTTATTAGACTTAAGTGGTCTTCTGAAATCCATCGCCTGTGTAGCATGGAGTAATTCTATTGCCAATATCTTGGTGAGATTGTTGCAAACCTGCAGTGCTTTACGACTGCCGATAGAACCCATACTCACATGATCTTCTTGGCCAAGTGAAGTAGGGATACTGTCAGCACTTGATGGAAAGCAGAGTCCTTTATTTTCACTGACGAGTGCTGCAGAAGTGTACTGCAGGATCATAAATCCTGAGTTAATCCCTGTTTCTTTCACCAACAGTTTTGGCGTATCAGCACTACCTTCTAGTGCATAGTAGCATCGTCTATCAGAGATACTTCCCAATTCTGCTGCTGCAAGACAAGCATAGTCAATCGGTAAGGCTAGGGGTTGACCGTGAAAATTACCACCGCTAATTGTATAATCGGCACTAATGATAATTGGATTGTCTGTGACAGAGTTGATTTCTATTTCTACCGCTTCTTTGAGATGTCTCCAAGCCTGACGTGATGATCCATGTACCTGTGGTATACATCTCAGAGAATAAGGATCTTGGACTTTATCACAGTCAGCATGAGACTTCATAATCTCTGAACCATCTAGTAATGTGTTGATCCGGTGTGCTACAAACAAGTTGCCTGGATGAGGTCTGACAGCATGGAGCTTTGGGTCAAAGGGACTCTGTGAACCTAGGAGACCTTCTATCATCATAGCAGCTATGATGTCTGCATGTGTCAGACAATTGTGTAACGTCTCAATCACCTTTATGGCATGAGCAGCGATGAATTGCGTCCCATTAATTAACGCCAATCCGGACTTAGGATGGAGTTTTAAGGCTTCTATGTTGTATTTTAGAAGGACTGCTGAAGTCTCTTTATATTCTCCATTGTGATAGACTTTTCCTTCTCCGAGGAGAGGTAAGAATAGATGTGAAAGAGGAGCTAGATCACCAGATGCTCCGACTGAGCCTTGTTCTGGAACAAGAGGTATGACATCTTCGTTAATGTGCCAAATGATACGTTCTATAATTTGCATAGAAATACCTGAGAATCCTTTACATAAGGCATGTACCTTAAGTATGAGCATCAATTTGGCCACTTCTACAGGTATTGGATTGCCTACTCCTACCGAATGGCTAAGTAATAGATTTTCTTGTAATTTGCTGGTATCATTAGCCGATACAATCGTATTGCATAATGGTCCGAAGCCTGTATTGATACCATATACTGCATCTGATCCATCAGCAATTGAGACTACTGCGGCATAAGATTTGTTGACTGCTTGTCGAGTATCATCGGAGATGGTTCCGTGTAATGTACCTCTTGCTATCTGCAGAGCGATGGAGGCAGTAAGGTGGTCCTTGCCGTAAGAGAATTCCATAAGTTGATCAAAGGTTAGTAGATGACCAAAAATATGGTATTAATTCAGAAAAGATAGTTGGTAGCTTCCTTTAATTGCAAAATGACCATCTTGAGTATCAATTTCTTCAAATTCGGTACACTCGATATCATCACTGTAGAAGATATGATCGTAAGGATTATAACGTGAAGAAAGAGAGATTGTCCGACGGCTATTATTCAGCTTAGATTCTGATCTTAGTTCACTTATCCCATCAGACCAATAGGTTAAGTTGTTGAAGTCACCAATGATCATCACAGGTTCTTCTGAATCTTTGACTATTATGCTTAGTTGCTTGAGTATCTTTTTGGCATTATTCCGTCCAGCACGATCGATACTTTGTGAGATATAGGCACTGACTAATCTAATATACCGACCATTTTCAGTGAAAGTGATTGAGAGTAATGGCTGCTCATCCGTAAATAGATTTTCCTCAGTTTTGATTTGTTTCTTAGAATAAATTGCCTTTCCGAACGGATCAATCTTTACAATCGTTGCATTGTATGGGTAGGTTGATGATAAGTTTTGCTTTAGAAAGAGATTCCATTCTGGTGTTACCTCTTGGAAACTGATAAAGTCGGCATTGTGACTGAGGATAAGATCAAGCGCTTCTTCATAATTGCCACTAATCGAACTCAAGTTGAGATGGAGTACATCAAACCCTGCTTGGTCATTCTTAGAAGGGAACACAATCGAACCGTTTGATTCACCTTTGAGGAAAAGACATAGCGCAGCACAACAGGCCATGCCTGTGTACATCACTCTTGACTTACCAAGTACAAATCCTGTCAACCCAACTCCTAACATCCCGAACATAATCAGAACCGCCCTCTCAGACAATCGGATACCTAGAGATAGATCTAGTGGAAATATACAGAGCAGAGTCAGAACGACTAAAACGATAACGATGATATATTGTACTGTCTTCCCCAACTGCGTATTCTGATTGTAAAGGTAGTCAATCTAGAAAGTCTGCGAGTACAGCAGGGAGTTTTTTGTCTCGGACATCTCCATCTGGGTGAAATGCACTGATGTAAATGATATATGGCCCAACATTAGCAGGTCTACCATCTTCCATAAGTCCATCCCAATTAGCAAAATCTTGTTCAGCAATCAATTGATTGGTTATCAATGATCTTACTTCTTGACCACGGTAGTCAAAGATCTTAACTGTGGCAGCAAAACCAGGCTTATCCATCTCAAATAATATCGTCAACAGCTCCTTGTCTCCATCACCATTAGGCGAAAACACATCAGACTCCAATCCAACAAAATCATCAAGATTACCATCAAAATTGATAGATGCTCCATTGCGATATCCAGGTGTGGCGAAGTTTGTAGATTCTGCTCCAGATAACCAATTATCAGAATCATCGGACGCCACCACAAAAGATAGTCGACCAAGGCTGACACCTTCGGTATCGTCTAATAGTACAGCTTGAAAATCTTCTTCATAACCGAATGACTCAAAGATTTGGTCCCCATCTTGAGTGGTAATGCCGACGCTAAAATCACCATCACTATTGTTAAATGACGGGATTGGTTGCTCTAGTAAATTGGCTGTGTCTGGAGGACTATAGATATCAATGACTCCTGCGATATCATCAGATATAGCAAGGTAACTTTTTGGTTGCATAATGATGCCATCAAGGATGTAGTCTCGTTCGTCTTTATCAAGATTAGCAATAAACACTCCGTCCAATGACAGAATCTTATCACTAGAATTATAGATTTCGACAAAGTCTGATTGATCTATATATGGATCGAAGAGTATTTCTGAAAGTTTGAGGTCTCCGTCAATCGGTGTATCTGGAATAAAGAAATCTTCCATTGCATCAGCCATGATGTTTCCTGCAGTATCGGTACATCCTGAGACTAGCAAGGTATACTCAATGTTCCCCATCAGGTTAGGGTCATAAATCAAAGTCACTTGAGATGGGTTAAGTGCATCCGTAATAACCTGGGATGGCGCTTGGTTAGTAGGGGAGAGTAGATAATTGTCAGCAATCTCAAGCGATGCAATATCCATCGACTCATTAAACCCAATTTGTATCTCGCTTACATCTAGGACATTGATGGCAGTAACCATCGGAGGGGTTGTATCTGGTAAATCTTCTTCGATAATCAGATCATCAAAGAATACATTGTCGACATTGGAAGTTGTATAGGTTGATTGAATCCCAAATATGCTGAGGCTCGGGAGTGGATAAGTTGTATCAGTTATCGTGAACTCTAGCATTGGGAAACCTCCATTATATCCGATCTCTGCAGACCACATCCCACTTCCATCAAGTGTAATGGTGTATTCAAACTCTGCTGGGTCTGCACCAACTGCTCCTAGTGTACCAGAAGTGAGTAGCGTTTCGACTCCGGCATCTAATCTGATAAAATTGATGGCATCATCACTTCCATTCTCTCCGAATCGAAGAATATATCCACTTGCGATATTGAGATCTGGATTATCAATAGCGATATTTATACCACCTTTGTTATTAGTGGATGGTGCAAAGTCGTAGAGAGCATATCCCTTCCATCTCACGCTGTCCGGAAATACAACTGTGGTGTAAAGACTACTCATTCCTGGTTCAGGAGCATCCATTTGAAGTTGAAAATCTTCATTCACTATAAAGTGATCTACATTGCCTTGCCATAAGGTACCATTCGTTAGGTCTCCATCACTGAAGTCATCGCCTAGTTGCCCAAATAGACATCCAGGGATCATAATAACAATAACAAGAATGTTGAATAGAGATTTTGAGACCATAGTATCCACAATTTATAGCGAAGTCAGAGGATTATCATCATTTTTACTCAGAATATGGATAAATTCTCCATTAGTTAACATAAGCGTATGTGAAGAGACTGGTTGACATCAGATTTTTATAATTTTATCGTTCTTTATAATTATAATACACATCGAGCAACTCATCAATCAAAAATGAAGGTAGCAGTAATAGGTGCAACAGGACTTGTAGGGACAGTTATCCTACAATTATTAGAAGAGAGAGATTTTCCATTAACTGACTTATATCCAGTTGGATCTAGTAGGTCAGTAGGTAAGCCGATTGCATTCGCAGGTAAGACATATCATGTGATGTCTGTCCAAGATGCCATCGATAACAAACCAGACCTTGCAATTTTCTCAGCAGGTGGTGATACCTCACTTGAGTATGCACCAGCATTTGCCAAAGCTGGGAGTATCGTAATTGATAATAGCAGTGCTTGGAGATCTGATTCAACGAAACCACTTGTGGTTGCAGGTGTCAATGATGATCATATCGAGAATGGGCATCAAATTATTGCCAATCCTAACTGTAGTACGATGCAATTGATGGTGCCTTTAGCACCACTTCACCGTAAATACGGGATTAAGAGACTTGTAATCAGTACATATCAATCGTTTACTGGTACTGGTAAGCAAGCTGTTGATCAATATGAATCAGAGAAAATAACGGATGTTTACGACAAAGACACTGCTGCGTATCCGCATAAAATCTTTGCAAATTGTATCCCTCATTGTGGCGGTTTTGATGATGATGGATACACTACAGAAGAGCGAAAACTAGAAAACGAAACAATCAAGATTCTTAGAGACGACAACATCAAGGTAACAGCAACAGCAGTAAGAGTGCCAGTATTTGGAGGACACTCAGAGTCAGTCAACATCGAATTTGAGAAACCATTTGACTTAGATGAAGTGAAGACACTACTTGATGAGACACCGGAATTAATTCTCAAGGATGATCCTTCTACATTTGACTATCCGATGCCACTGGATGCATATCAGACTGACGAAGTATATGTGGGTAGATTGAGACGTGATACCACGATATCTAATGGTCTCAATCTATGGGTCGTTGCAGATAATCTGCGAAAAGGTGCTGCAACTAATACAATTCAAATCGCAGAGAATTTGATCAAATCAGGTAGACTATCTACTGAAGCTTAGACATATAGCCTTTGTTTTTTAATGATTCTAGGCAACTTTTGAGAGAAATTTTCATTTTACTCATAGTGAAATAGTATTGCTGATAAGATATTTAACTTACAGTTGACACCTTACTAGTAGGTTGACCTAGTAGTAAATGTGTCATAGGGGTTGATTATAAGATACATTGGACGAACGAAAATAATTACGATGAAAAAGAAGATTGTACTGTGGGGACAAGACAAGGACGATAAGAAGATTCTTATTGGACTAGAATTACAAGAGAAAGAGAATAAGGTGCTACTGCATAAATTCAGTGAGAATGATGCAACAGAACCATTCTACAAGCAGATGATGGACGCGTGGAGAGAAGACAAAGAAGTCGAATTTCCAGCTAGCCATGAAGTTGAAGAACGACCACTTTCACTTACTGAGGACCTCCTTCCTGAAAACATCCGAACTGATAGAACTGATCTGATCTCTAGAGCTAAGGCAGAGTGGCACTTTGTAGTGCTATCCTCAAAACTCTACGATCTCTACGAAAGTGAAGCTGAAGAGTTGAAAGAAAAGGTCAGCAATCTTAGTAAATATGATGATGTCGTATGGGATGAGATGAAGTCTTTCTGGGCAAAAGTTCAGGATCAAGTAAGAGATAGAAATCTATTCAGAGAACATGCGAATTCATTGCGGAAGAACACCAATGCGTTGTTTGATACAATGAAGAAGATGAAGAATGATCTTCAAAAAGAATTCAAACAGCAATCTAAGCAGTCGTATGTCGAGTTCGCAGCGACACTTGATAATATTCAGGAAAAGTTAGATAAGAATCTAGGGCTTAAGCCAATCTTTGAAGAGCTCAAGAAAATTCAAAACGACTTTAAGGATGCTAAATTCACACGAGAGGATAGGACAAAATTGTGGAATCGTCTTGATGGGTATTTTAAGCAAGTAAAAGAGAGACAGTTTGGAGATAAAGGCGGAAACAACACACCTCTGCAGAGAGTGCAACGCCGATATGATGGTCTTCTCAATGCCATCAATAAGATGGAACAGTCTATCGCCAGAGATAAAGTAGATATAGAACGCCAAGAGATCAGAAATGATACAACTGATGGGCAACTTGAGAAGGAGTTAGGTAAGGCCAAGATGATGATGATTGAAAAGCGTATGGAATCCAAAAATGAAAAATTGGAAGATATGCTTAAGACTAAAACTCAACTGTTATCCAAAATAGAAAAGGAGCAAAAGAACGAAGAGAGAAGAGCAAAAGAAGCCGAAATTGCAAAAGCAAAAGTTGCTGCAAAAGAAAAAATTGCCAAAGAAATGCAAGAAGCTTCTAAAGAAGTAGATAAAGAAAAGGTTGAGAAAATTGCAAGCGAAGTTAATAGTGCAAGAAAGCCAAAAGCAGTGAAAGTAACCCCTCCACCTGTAGAGTTACCGAAGGACGAAGAAGAATAGAAAAGGAAGGGAAATAAGCACATATATCGGGAGCAATTGATCAGTCAGTTGTTCCCGTTTTTCATTTAGTTAGATAGTTAAAGTGAAGTTCTTTGGCAGACTTAGATTATTGTATATTTGGTTACATACCAATTTCGGATTTATGCTCAATTACTTTATCACCGCTGTCAAGGGTTCTATAGCTATTACAGTGATCATATTTGTTGGTTGTCTTACTTTTAGTAATTCAGCTTCAGCACAGCAACAAGATGACCAACCAACTTCAGCTATTGATTATCTGAGTAAGACCTACGAGGTTAATCCTAGTCAATTAACAATAGCGAAAAGTCACACAGATTCTAAAAATCAAAAGACATTCTATTATGTGCAGCAAGTCGTAGATGGAGTAGATATCCAAAATGCAGTCACAACAGTAGTAGAGTTTAAAGGTAAATATTATTCAGTAGGGCATAGATTATTTGATACATCAGGAATAGATGTGTCAAGTTCTAAGTCTGAAGGATCAACATTGATCAACGTTGCTCTTAATGATGTTCTAGGTAAGCAAAGTCAGAATATCAGTCCAAGACTTTCTTCTAATCCTAATAGATACCAGACACTATATGATGCAGAATTGTCGAGTGAAGATATTTACACTAAGCCAATTTACTATGTTGATGCCAAAGGAGGGTTAATCTATGGGATGGAGGTCAATGTATGGTCAGATGCTGATGCTAAATGGTATCAAAGAATAGTTAATGGAGAAGACTTATCTGTCATTAAGACACAAGGATGGACAATAGAATGTTCATTTGGACTTCATACCGAATGTACTCATAGTCATCATTCAATACACAATACTGCAAACAACAATCGGGTAGCATTCAACGGTACTGACAGTAGCTATCATGTTCTTGCAATACCGGTAGAAAGCCCAGTCTATGGAAGTCGATCAATTGTTGAAAGCCCTTGGAATGACGCCTTGAATGCGTCGCCATATGGATGGCATGACTTGAACGGAATAGCAGGGCCTGATACAATGGTCACTTTTGGCAACAATGTCAGAGCATATGAGGATACTGGAAATAATAATGAACCTGGTATTATGCCAGATGGAGGAGTTGAATTTTGTTTTGATTTTCCATTTGATGATGTGGATACTCCTGCTACTTACCTAGATGCATCGACGGTGAATTTATTTTATTGGAATAATCTTGTGCATGACATAGTGTACCAATATGGATTTACTGAAGAAGCGGGTAACTTCCAGTTACAAAACTATACTGGAGTAGATGGTGATGATGACTATGTCAACGCAGAGAGTCAAGATGGTAGTGGCACTAATAATGCGAACTTCTCGACTCCTCCAGATGGCGATAACGGGCGGATGCAGATGTACCTATGGAATTTTACTTCGAATGCTGATTCTCTTGAGATTACATTGCCATCAAGTATCGCTGGGAACTATAGTGCTCAGTCAGGTGCTTTCGGGCCATCTGGTGTCAGTGTAGAAGATACAATAGTTTTGGTCGAGCCTAATACCTTATGTGATCCAATTACAAACGGTCCTGATGTGGATGGACAAATAGCGATGATAGATAGGGGTGATTGTACATTCATATCTAAGGTAGAAGCAGCTCAAGAGGCTGGTGCCGTCGCAGTAATCATCTGTAATAATACTGGGACAGGTACAATCTCAATGTCTGGAACATCGGATATCATCACAATACCATCGGTGATGGTCTCACTGCCTGATTGTGATTCAATCAAAGTAGAGTTAGCCAATACCACCGTAGAAGGTAGGGTAGTTGTAGGGCCAAGTGGTCAACGTGATAGTGACTTTGATAATGGAGTCATTGTTCATGAATATGGACATGGAATATCGATAAGACTTACAGGAGGTAGTGGTAATAGCGGTTGTCTTAGTAATTCTGAACAAATGGGAGAAGGTTGGAGTGATTACTTCGGGCTTGTACTCACGATAGAGTCTGGGGACGTTTCAGAGGATCCTCGAGGAATTGGTAATTATCTTCAAGGAGAAGACGAAACAGGTGGAGGAATCAGGCCGAATCCATATACAACAGATATGGCCATCAACCCACATACCTATAATGATATTTCAAGTGTTTCGATTCCTCATGGGGTAGGATCAGTCTGGTGTGCTATGTTATGGGACATGACTTGGGATTTGATTGATGTCTATGGATATGATGCAGATATTTACGACGGTACTGGCGGTAATAATATCGCATTGCAATTGGTCATCGATGGGCTTAAGCTACAACCGTGTAGTCCTGGATTTATAGATGGACGAGACGCGATCTTACTTGCTGACGAAATTAATAATGGAGGTGCTAATCAATGTTTGATTTGGGAGGCATTTGCTAGACGAGGCTTAGGATACTCTGCTGATCAAGGAAGTCAATCATCAGTGAGTGATGGAACAGAAGCATTTGATTTGCCTGTTATTTGCCGAGATACTATTGCTGTCGTTAAATCAGTAGATAAGGCCATTGCTGTAAATGGTGATACTTTATCTTATAGCTTATTTGCATTTAACCAAACAGGTATGGATCAGACGATGGTCACAGTCCACGATACGCTAGATAGTCAGCTTGACTACGTAGCTGCATCACTAAATATGGGAGATCAGAATAGCGGAGTAATAGGTGTGGATTTAGGAACATTAGAAGATGATGAAACTGCAGATATTATTTTTAAAGCGGTAGTTAATACAGGGATGACAACTATCACCTACTACGACCCTATCGAATATGCTAATAGTACATGGTCCCCTAGTACTGGACAAGGAGGTGCTCCATTTAGCTTGAGTACAGTCAATCCGAATCTTGACAATCAATCTTGGTTTGTTCCTAATGTAGGAGCGGACAACACTCACTATATTACAAGTGAAGATTTTGTGCTTGGGAGTGGTCAAGGATTGAGTTTTTATCATGACTACGATACCGAAGGAGGATGGGATGGAGGCTATGTCGAGTACTCTGATGATGGCGGTGTTACTTGGACTAACCTAGAAGGATTCTTTATCAAGAATGACTATAACAGTATCCTAGGCCAAAATCAAAACGACGATATTGCTAACCAACCAGCATTTAGCGGAAGCAGTGATGGATATATTAATTCTATTATTGACTTGAGTCATCTTGAAGGTGAGACGATTAGATTTAGATTCACTTTTGGGTCTGATGATAATACCTTTTCTCATGGATGGTATATCGATGATGTAAGTATCTATAGCATTGCTACTATTGATAATGTTGCCTGTATTGAATATGGGTCAGGTGAAATGTATTGTGATACTGTCAGCACTGCAATAGAGACAGAGTGTAGCAGATTTTATAAACTTTATCCAGATGTAGATTTGGACGGAGATGGAGTGGATACAGACAGTATGTATACTTGTGATCTAGTAGCAGGCTACAGCCAATTCAAAGGCGATTGTGACGATACAGATCCATCATTGAGTTCTATACAAGTAGAGCTTTGTGATGGTATAGATAATGACTGTGATGGTCTGATTGATGAAGTCTGTACTGGTATGCTAGTTTGTCAAGATGATCAATTAGTCTTAATCGTTGATGACGAAGTATACAATATTGCAGACTCTACGATATACTCAACAGCGTTTATCCAGCAATTGGATTCTTCGTATTATTATGCTGGAGATACGATTACGCTTGGTGCTGGATTTGAGGTGCCTACAGGCAAAACATTTAATGCCATCATAGAAGGATGCTCTGATAACTAAACGATGTAACTATATGATAAATCTCTATCTATCCTAGTAGAGAATTAGGAAGGTCTCTTACTAAAGTTTGAGACCTTCTTTGATTGTGTAAATTGAAAGTAATTAAGCTTGACCAAACGCTTCATCGATATTTGTAGTCTATATAGTTAATACAATAACAAACATATGGGACTCTTAAACATTATGAAATTTCTGATAGTATTGACACTCGCTTCCTTCGTGATCGCTTGCTCTGATACTGATGAACGTGGATCAGGTATTGGCGACTGTGATAAATTAGTCACAGCCTTGATTAATTTGGACAATGATCAATTGGATGAAATATTGACTCCAGAACTAGATCTATTGACTTTATTGGATCAAGATAATAATCTTTGCCTACACGATAATAATCTGAGGGAATTTCAAGATTTACTTGAAGAGAGTTGTGAAGAGATCACAGCTATTGGCGATTGTTGTGGATGTTTGTTTTCTCAACCACCGCTTACAGAAGTTGAGATTGGAGTTGATTCTCAAGGTATGCAAGTGACAAGATTCATCAGGTTGTTAACTCCAGATCAAGGAGAACCTATGGGCTTTGTAAGTGTAGTGATGTAGTGAGTTTTTTTTACTTTGGAAATTTTAGATACACTCTTCTATTGCAATTAAGCAATCAATAGTGTCGATTCAACATCCTATCCCTTACCTTTGCTACTTGTAGAAGAAACCTATGAGTATTACAGAAGAAATCCAAAAACGACGAACATTCGGTATCATATCTCACCCTGATGCTGGTAAGACAACCTTGACGGAGAAGCTGCTCCTATTTGGTGGAGCAATACAGTCTGCGGGTGCTGTCAAGTCCAATAAGATTAAGAAACATGCGACATCTGATTTTATGGATATTGAGCGACAGAGAGGAATCTCTGTAGCGACCTCAGTGATGGCTTTCTACTATAAGGATAAGAAGATCAATATCTTGGATACTCCTGGTCACAAGGACTTTGCAGAAGATACCTATCGGACATTGACAGCAGTGGATAGTGCCATCGTTGTGATTGATGTCGCGAAAGGAGTCGAGGAGCAAACAGAAAATCTAGTGGGAGTCTGCAAACGTCGGAGTACACCAATGATCGTCTTCGTGAATAAGATGGATAGAGAAGGTAAGGATGGATTTGACTTGCTTGATGAGATAGAAGGCAAACTCAAGATGAAGGCTTGTCCACTCAGTTGGCCTATAGGTATGGGACAGCGATTCAAGGGTGTCTACAACATCTATGAAAAGAAGCTAGTCTTATACAATGCCCACGGTACACAATCAGAAGAAGATAATATCGTGATAGAGTCACTTGACGATCCCATCTTAGATGAGAAGGTCGGTAGTCAACTTGCCAAAGAACTTCGAGAAGAAGTTGAGATGATTTCTGAGGTCTATCCTCCATTTGACCAAGACGCCTATGCTCGAGGAGAACTCAATCCGGTATTCTTTGGATCAGCAATTAATAATTTTGGTGTGAAAGAAATGCTTGATTGCTTTGTCGAAATTGCACCGATGCCTCTTCCAAGAATTACAGAAGAGCGGATGATTGACCCTCTCGAAGATAAGTTTTCTGGATTCATTTTTAAGATTCATGCGAATATGGATCCTAAGCATAGAGACAGAATTGCCTTCTTAAGAATCTGTAGCGGAACATTCGAACGGAACACTAACTACTTCCATGTCCGCAACGACAAGAAGATGAAGTTTTCTAATCCAACTGCATTTATGGCTGAGAAGAAGTCAATTATTGATGAGGCATTTCCAGGCGATATTGTTGGTCTCTATGATAGTGGCAATTTTAAAATCGGTGATGCTATTACAGAAGGTGAAGTACTCAATTTCAAAGGTATCCCGTCATTTTCTCCAGAGCAATTCCGATACATCAATAATGCTGATCCGATGAAGAGTAAGCAACTCAATAAGGGGATCAATCAATTGATGGATGAAGGCGTAGCACAGCTATTTGTGATGGAAAGTAGTGGAAGGAAGATTATTGGTACTGTCGGGGCCTTACAGTTCGACGTGATTCAATATCGACTTGAGCATGAATATGGTGCTAAGTGTAGTTATGAACCAGTCAATTTTCATAAAGCATGTTGGGTGAGTCACGAAGATGATGGTAAGTTCAAAGAATTCTACTCAAGACGAAAGAACAACATCGCAAAAGATAAAGATGGTAAGTATGTCTTCTTAGCGGAGTCATCTTGGTCGCTTAATACTGTCAAAGAAGGACATCCTGACATTGTCTTTCATGAGTCTAGTGAGTATGAATAGTCTTCTTGACTTACTCTTGCAAATTTTCTTGTTCCAATATGTAATACTGAAGTTTGTGATTATTATTACCTACAAGTAGACCATTCCCGTTGATGAGGGTTAAGTTTTTGACATCCTTGTCAATGAATAAGCCACTTTGTTCTGGAGGAATACTTTTGAAATTTCCTTCTTGGTCCTGCATTAATACAACTCCTACACCAGCGTCGGCTCTACCTGTTTCAACTTCTGAAGCATACAAGTTTCCTCCAGCTATAATATCCAACAATTCATCACCATTTAAATCTTTTAAAGCGACAGAGTTAATAGGGGAAAATTGTGCTTCTTGCGGTAACGCCTTAAGTGAAAAAGAACCGTTATTATTGATTAATAGTGAACTCTTGAAATCTGATACTTGGAGGTGATAGGCATCGTCTAAGTATTCTCCGTAAACTGTCTTCAAATTGGCTTCTCCAAAAGCCGTGTAAGTTGGAAACTTCTCTGCAACACTTGGCATCTGCTCTGACGAACATTGTCTTCCTCTTACAGGAAAGAGATCATCCAGGTAGTATTGACCTAAAACGATATCACTGCTTCCATTTTCATCAAAGTCTCCTGCATAGACATGAAAGGGTTTTGCTTCAGTTGCTTGGTACTTATAATTTAATCCCAAGTTACCTAAGACAAAGTCCATATCATTGTCTCCATCGATATCTGCTTTTTCTATACAATTCCACCAACCTGAGGTGTGAGACAAGTCATACTCATCAGTTTTGTTAGTAAAGCTTCCATCTTCATTGATAAAAATACTAATCGGCATCCACTCGCCAACAACAATTAAGTCCTCCTTACTATCATTGTTGATATCTACAAAACATGCGTCAGTAACCATACCCATATCTTCTTCAGATTCAGAGAAAATAGTTTGGAACTGCTCAAGTTTTCCATTTTGATTTTTGAGAATAATACTTGAATTACTGAATGGATACTTGTGAGGAGTATGTCTTGTCCCTACAAATAGATCAACAAATCCGTCTTTGTCAAAATCACTAGCAGTAACGCAGCTCCCGCTTGAAAAATTTAGAGGTGCTGCATTTTGCATATAAGAAAACACACCTGCACCATCATTGGTATACACTCTGTCTAGGTAAAATTGCGAGCCTGCTTCTAGTTCATTACCTCCAGATACTACATACAGATCTAAATCTCCATCATTATCTAAGTCAAAGAAAACGCTGCCCATATCTTCATACTGCTTATGTATGTCAAAATAGTTGCCTTGCTTCTTATACCCACTAGAAACTTTATCATAAATGTAAAGTGCTCCTGCTTGAGTGGCAGGTCCACCAATATAAAAATCTTCAAAGCCGTCTCCGTTCACATCTCCCTTAGAAATAAATGGTCCAAATTGTGACATCTTATGTGGAAGTAATACCTGTTCTAGATAATCATCAAATTGATTTTCCTTTTGTAGAAACGTAGGGTAAATTTTGGAATCATCTTCTTTTAAAATATTCAGACTATTGGCACTTGCGATTTGATTTTTATTTGGTGCATAGTTAATCACGGTACTCTGATTAATATTGATATCAGATAAAGTTTGAGTTAAACCATCTGGCCAAGTGATTTGTATATAGTCTAATGAATTACACTCTCCAACCCCAACATTTATAGGACCAGTATAAGAAGACTGATAGCCTCTGCTATAAGTTATTTCATAATACTGTTTGTGGCTGCAGGTTGACAATTCTACTTTAGTGCCAGCATTCGGTATGTTGTTTTTGTATTTTAAATCTAGTTGAATATAATTTCCTTTTCCAGATTCCCTTTGTTTGTTCTTAAGAATAGTGGCTTCGCGATCGATATTGTTCACAACTAGGTCAAGGTCACCATCATTGTCTAAGTCAGCATAGGCTGCACCGGATGAAAATCCGTCTTCATCGCATCCTGCCTCTGCGGCAACATTTCTAAATGTATAGTTACCCATATTTTGAAATAATACATTTTTGTTTGGTTGGGGACGCATGCGTTTTTCATACTCTTTAGCGTATTCTTTATGTTTGGCTTTATCAACCTTGCTCAATAATTTATTGAAGTAGCTCCATAGATCTTTATCCATTACAGTTTTGTAAAAACCATTAGTGATAAACAAATCTTTATGGCCATCATTACTAAAATCTGCCGCTAGTACTGACCAAGACCAATCTGATTTGTGAATTCCTGCCATCTGGCCAACTTCTGTAAACTTGGCATCACCTTGATTGAGGTGTAGCATATTACGCATGTATTGATAATGTTTCCCTTGCTTTACACCCTCGTTGAAGCTTTTAGGATTCATTGGAGCCATTTGAGTCTTTTCACTTAGGTTGTCAAATGATAACATATCTAGTGAGACGATATCCAACTTAGAGTCATTGTTCAAGTCAGCTGCATCCGTACCCATACTTGATAGAGATATATGCTTGAATGAATTGTAGACTTCATTTTTAAATGTACCATCTCCATTGTTAATGTATAGATAGTCAGGAGTGCCATGATCTACAGCTACAAAGATGTCATCCCATCCGTCACTGTTATAATCCCCAACACTCACTCCAAGCATATATCCATAGTTCATGATGCCTGCCTCACGTGTAACATCTGTAAATTTCCCATCGCCATTGTTCTTATACAACTTATCGCTCCAAAGAAAATTTGTTGGATTTTTAAAATTACTTGCTAGATTGCTCTTGTCATTGAATAAAAAATCTCCTGTAATGTATCGCGGAGTATTACCAATGAATAGATCTAAGTTTCCATCTTGATCGTAGTCAAGAAATGAAGCTTGGATTGAGTATCCAATATCATCTAATCCATACTGTGCAGCACTTTCGGTGAATTGATTTTCACCCTTATTGATAAAGAGTGAATTTGCTCTTTTGGTCGAGTAGACGTCATCATAAGAATGACAAACATAGATATCAAGCAGGCCATCATTGTTCACATCTGCGAACGTAGCCCCAGTGCTCCACTTAGATGCACAAGCTACCCCAGCAGTTGCAGTTATGTCTTCAAATTTTAGATTGCCTTTGTTTAAATACAGCTTGTTACCTACAATATTACCTGTCAGATAAATATCGATCAGCCCATCATTGTTGATATCTCCAAGTGCAACACCACCACCATTAAACACATTGACATAATTGACAAAGTATTTCATTTTTTGATCATCAAATATGTTTTGAAATTTGACTCCAGAATAGTCAGAGGATATAATTTCAAAGCCTTCTAGATCAATCGGTTCTGCTTGGATTTGATCAAGGTCAGTACTAATATTTGTCTGTTCTCCACCGCATGATATTAATAACAAGCATGATAATAGGATGAGAGCAAGAATCTTGAAATTACTAAGGTGCATTATCTTCAGATATTTGGGATGATGATCTTTTTACAATAGCGTTAATTGAGAAGAAACTATCAACTCAAGTTACTTCAAATGTACAAAATAGAAAGTCTTTGAAAGTAAGCGTTTAGTAAAGATCTATGATATGGAAGCTTCAGGCCTAATTTGACTGGTAATGACCCTGCAACGTTTGTAATCTAGAGTTTTGATCTTGATATATTGAAGTCTTTCAAGTTTAGATTTTTATATTGATATCAAATCTTATTCTTTGACCAGTTTCATTTGATATGCCAAGTGGAATTAATTGCTCTACCAGATAGTATTTGGTGACTAGATTGATCTTTTTGGTAATGGCATATGCAGCTACCAACTCTATTCCTTGAAAATTACTCAGTCGGCCATCTGGAGAATTGAATGCTGAATAGTCCCACCTTGCCCAATCGTTTTGAGCCATATAATCTAAGATCGAATATTTCTGTAAGTTGGCATAAGTGGCTTCAACAAACCAATCATTCTTTTCTTTTAAAGTGCCATATCTCAAGCCTATCGTGAATCCAGTTTTCTGATCTGCTAATTCTGAATTGATATCATTGTTGTCGGAGTAATTTTCAAAGTTCAGATAGTAGTCTATTTTGAATTTTAAGTTTTGTTTTTTGAGAATGCTCAATGCTGAACCAAGATGTATGATTGAGTAGTCTATTTCAAGGGTGTTAGCACCATCTGGGATGTTAGGAATATTCCTGAATAGATATATCGAAGGGTATACTTTCACTCTGTCATTGAGCATTACAATTGACGTCTGTAATCCTTGAAAGTATGCGTCATCGGAAAATGATGAGTTATTAGAGTTTAGAATAAAATGTCCAGCAGTAATCTTAAATTTACTGACTTGAGTTGATTCAAAAGAAAACGTTTTTTCTACTGCGATACCCTCTGGAAAGACGTTGTCACTCCAAAATAATTCATTATTTTTTTCGAATGGGTAAGTGTTCTTACCTAGCCAAAATCTGAAGTTGTTTTTTTTGAATTGAAAGAAGGCCTTTTCAAATCCAATGGGTAGAGTTCCGAATTCTTGTAATCCTTTACCAAGAGTGAGTTGTGGATCTTGCTGTTTATTTGGATCTCCAGTTCTTATTCTTGTGCCGAATGAATAGTACTTGTTCTCATAAGTGACTCCTGCTCTCAATCTGTACCTAAGTCGTGACCTGTTATCTCGTAGGGTTCCATCTGGTCGTTGAGAATCCCAGTCTTGCTCTGCTCTAAACCTATAGTCTAATTCAAAATTTGTTTTAGATAGAATTGAATCTAGCTGTGCATTAGCAACAATAGATGTGAGGAGAACAAGAGTACAAAAAGTTAGCCTTGATATGAAGTGTGTTTGGATAAGTCCAACAGGTGAGGGATTCATTTATCAGCCAATTTGTTTAAACAAAAATGGACCCAAATATAAGGTAGAATTATTCTACAAAGCTTTCTATAATCTCAATTAATTGGTCACCAAACATCTCCAATTTTTTATTTCCAATTCCATCAATATCCAACAAGTCTGATCTGTTCATAGGTCGTTCTGCTGCTAGATAGTCAAGTGTCTTATTGGAAAAAATACGATATGGTGGTACTCGCATTTCTTTGGCTTGATCTGTCCTCCATTCTTTGAGTGACTTGAGAAGGTCTCGGTCTATGTCAATATGGTTAAGTAGGGGTTTAGCGATTTTGATCGGTTGTGTAGACACCTGTTTTTTGAATTCTGTGATTTCCACAGTTTGGTTTCCAGTCAGTATTGCTTCTGACAATGGCGTGGTTTTTAACCTTGAGTAGTCAGTAACATCAAGTTGTATGATGCCTTGGTTGATGAATTGTGTAATGTAATGGCTCCAGTCAAGATATGGAATCTCTCTTCCCACCCCAAAAGTCTTGATCTTATCTAGACCAAGATTCTTTATTTCTTGACGATAAGAGCCTCGTAGCACGTCTACTAGTAGCCCAAGACCCATTCCTTGCCCTCCTCTAATGATCGCAGATAGGGCCATCTGCGCATATTGTGTGCCATCGAGTTTGGGAGGTGGAGAGATGCAATTGTCACAATGACCACACTGATCACTTCGATATTCACCAAAGTAATTGAGAATCGTATTCGTTCGGCAATTATCTGATGAAGCAAACTGCCACATTCGGTCAAGTTTGACTGTTTGGATTTCTTTGAATGATTCTGTAGCAGGACTATCGTCAATGAACTTTTGCAAATTGGTCTTATCTGCCCAGCTATAGAACAGTAGTGCTTCTGATGGTTGACCATCTCTGCCTGCCCGACCAATCTCTTGGTAGTACCCTTCAATATTTTTGGGTAAGTTATAGTGAATGACGTATCTGATATTTGGTTTGTCTATCCCCATCCCAAATGCGATAGTTGCGCAAATGATATCTACTTCATCGTTTTGAAATCTATCTTGTATGTCTGCTCGTTCGTCACCCGGAATCCTTGCATGGTAAGCAAGAGCCTTGTAGCCTTTAGCTGCTAGATTGCTTGCGACGGTTTCAGTACTTTTTCTGCTGAGACAATAGATGATACCCGATTTTCCTTTTCGTTCTTTGACAAATTTGAGGATTTGTTGCATTCTTTTTTGCCCTGGAGCAGTATTCGTAGTGATGTTGTGTCGTTCGAAACTACTCAGAAACTCTTTAGCATTACTAAGACGCAGTTGCTTTACGATGTCAGCTTGAGTTGCAGTATCTGCAGTTGCAGTCAATGCAATCGTAGGCACGTTAGGGAAGTAATCTTTTAATTTGCCAAGAGCAACATATTCCGGTCTAAAGTCATTTCCCCATACTGATACACAGTGAGCTTCATCGATCGCTATTAGAGAGACTGTGACATTGCTCGTCAAATAATCTAGAAATCGTTCTGTCATTATCCGTTCTGGTGAAACGTATAGTAGAGAGAGACTCTCTGATTCTATCGCTTCGTAGATCGCATTGAGTTCTCCTCCAGGTATATTACTGTGAACTGCCGCTGCAGCCACACCTAGTTGGTGCATGGCTGAGACTTGGTCGTTCATCAAAGCAATCAATGGAGAGACTACAATTGTGAGCCCTTCGCTAGCAAGTGCTGGCACCTGATAACAGATCGACTTACCACCACCTGTAGGCATAATGACGAGTGTATCATTACCAGTGAGGACAGAATTGATAATGTCTTCTTGTGGCGATCTGAATTGGCTGTAGCCAAAGGTATCTTTTAGTATGTCGTGTATCTTGGCAATAATCTGAGTCTGTTATTAGCTTGCGCTTACTTGAGTACTTCTTAGTAATTTACCATTCTTACGCATCATAAAGTATCCAGCAATTCCACCCAACATAAAGAGTACTGCAATCCATTGGGAGAGAGACCACCCAAGCCCTAGTAGGTCATAACGATCATTGACTCTGATTCCTTCAACAAAGAATCTTGCTAGACCTGTCATAAATAAATAGATGAAAAATAGCATTCCTCCTCTAGGCATTCTTGTTCTGAGTGACCACAATATTGCAAAAGTAACAACGGCGATACAGATTTCATATACTGGAGTAGGATAGACCAGTGGTGATAATTCATTGCAATAGATACCGACGCAGTCCTCGATAGGCACACCTTCTCTGAGTACGTTGCGAGGATAGCTATATGACCAGGCCCAATCAGGTAAGAACCACCAATCTGGACTTGGGTTTGGGTTGTTGATTCCCCAGTCACCGTCTCCACTAAATTGACAGCCCATCCGTCCGATACCATAGCCAAGTGCTAGACATGGTGCTGCAGCATCAGCGAGGTGTTGTGTTGGCAATCCGATACGCTTGGAGTACCAAACAAGTGTCAATCCTGCGAAAATTATTCCCCCATAGATGGTGAGTCCACTACCAGAGAATAATTGCCCTAGTGGATCAGCAATAAAGGTTTGCCAGTTCTCAAGTAAGGAAAAGATTCTAGATCCGATGATACCTGTCACGGCAGCAATGATAATAATGTCACCAACTTTCTGATGGGGCCATTCTTTGACAAGCGTTTGCTTCGAATTATCCCCTTTATATGAGTAATAGACTAATCCTGCAACAGCTGCTGCTGCTAGTATTCCTATAAGAATATTACCTCCACTAGCAAATAGTAATCCAGCAGGATTCTGCTTGAATGCCGTAAAGTTGTCCATAATGTAAGGCACCTTATAGGCGATAAATCCAGCAATAAGACTATTGAGGATTAAATCCTTGAGCATAGCTTTTTGGGGATTTGCAGCGTTATTTGTTGTGTTTTTGGACTTTAGCTTCCCGACTAACCCTAGGAGCTCCATACGATTAATCTCCTTGGATAGAATAAAAGCAGAGACTAAAAACGTTAATGCTAGGAACAATCCAAAGGTCTTGAAAATGGAAGTCCAGTTATCTACATTTGTTCCTAGTAGATCATGAAAGAAGTAGGATAGGTCTGGATACATATAGGTATATTGTTGGTCTAAGTGTTATTTTCAAAATTAGTTTACAAAATTTAATTCGATGAAACAACTGCACAAAGGTGTTATTTTATTTTTAGTCGGAGTACTATTTTCGACGAATGATGTCGTAGGACAGGGTGGACTTCATGTTTACTTTGGGTCGACAGGGATGCAAAATAGCCTAGCTCAATATACTCCTGAGAACACCTCACTATCTGGATATCACGCTGGAGGCGACTTTTCATTTGCTGGTGAGGATATGTATTTCGTTGTTGGGGTACAATACCATAATGTTGACTTGATGCCTAGTACGGAGTTTACGTTGTTTGACCCTGAGGTAAGTATTAGTATTATCAAGCCACGTGTGGGTCTAGGTTTTAATGTCTTCAGAGTCAAAGATATATTCAAAGTCAGACTAAAAGTCCTCGGCTCGATTGATGCAATAACAGAATCAGAAGAGGCAAGAGACTTCACAAGTAATACTCCACTCAATAGTGCAACAGCAAGTGGTATTGGTGGGCTCGGGGTGAGTGTAGGACCTGCTAGAGTCGACTTAGAGTATCATAGAGGATTTGTCAACGCCTATAATATGGTGAGTGGTAGTAGCTACCATTATTGGTTGTTTAATGTTGGGTTTTTCTTTTAGTAACTGGGGTTACCCAATCGCTTTCTCAAGATCTTCCCAAAGGTCTTCAGCATTCTCCACACCTACAGAAAGTCTGATTAGTGACTCTGTGAGTCCAATCTTTTCTCTTTCTGATTTTGGGATAGAAGCGTGAGTCATTGACGCTGGATGTCCGATCAAGCTTTCTACACCACCGAGTGATTCTGCTAGTGAAAATAGGTGTGTATTTTCCATTATTGCATTAGCTGCAGCTTGAGTATCATCTTTCAAGTCAAATGAGATCATACCACCGAAGCCTCTCATCTGAGCTTTTGCGATTTGATGACCTGGGTGATCTTCGAAGCCAGGGTAGTATACATTGGCGATCTTGTCGATGCTTCTGAGTTTTTCAGCGATGTAGGCGGCATTCTCACAGGCACGGTCAACTCTTAAGTGTAAGGTCTTGATTCCTCTAATCGTCAAGAAGCAATCTTGTGGGCCTGGTACTGCTCCACTTGCATTCTGGATAAATCTGAGTTGGT
>CALISO010000017.1 GCA_938041445.1 uncultured Saprospiraceae bacterium | reverse complement strand
GTACCAAACAGTTGCTCATAGTAAAGCGCTCCATCAGGCTTGCGAAACTGTGTGTGTCGCTTCTGTGGTATACTTCCTAATTTATGATATAAAGGCATATTTGTTCTTTATCGATTATAGCCAATACTGATCACATCACTCATGAAGGTTCAGTATTTGACATTACAACACTAAATTAAGAATTTGTTAGCGATGATTTACTTCAATTTCGAATTATTGTTGCAGATGCAACGATAATGGCTTTCTTGTGAAGGTTCTGCAGGTATTCGGTATCGATAAACCGCTAATTATTTAATGCTTCTAGAAAAAATAATGTTTTGGGTATGGTCAATGGTCACGATCTTGTCAGATACACCATCCGAGACTTTTAGGTTCCCTTTGAATGTAAGATCGATTTCTCCACTATTGTATATTCTAAGGCCCTTGGACATGATGTCAGTACCATCCTTTTGAGCTAATTTCTTAAGGGATAAGCCCACATTGACTGGCAATAGGAATGTACTCTTACCGAGCATATTTGTATCATATTCCTGATCGACAGCATCTAATTCTACACCTTCTATCAATGCGGTAAGCTCGAGGCTTTTTACCTGCAAAGCGTCATTGTTGGGATTGAATAATTCTAAACCAACATTGAAGTCTAGAGTCTTAGTATTGAGGCCTGTAAGTTTGGCATTCTTTACATTTCTTACTTCAGGGGATTGTATATCGCTACAGCTGCTGAGCAGAAGCAATGATAAAAAGCAAAGTAATAGGTTTTTGAGTAGCATGGTCTTGGGTCAAATAATTATCTAACGCTAAGATGCATTATTCATTGAACAATTTATGCCTAAATCCAACATAAATGTTAGCACCGAATATTGGCCCCCATACTTGACTGGCGTCAAAAAATGGACTGCTAGTGTCATCTGCACTGGTTATAGGGTTTTCTTGTCTATAGTTAAATAGGTTTTCGCCTCCAATGTAAATTTCAAATTTATCATTCCATACTTTAGATATCTGAGCATTACTTAAAAAGAATGCAGGAGACCTTTCAATTCTTCTGAAATTTTCTGGACTTTTTGATGTAGAAGGCAATCTCTTACTTCCTATTCTATTTACAGTATAATCGAATTTCCAGCCTGACTTAGATTCATAAGCTATATTAGCAAATGTACGATGTGCTGCGATCAATGGTTTTTCCAGTGTGCCTGATTGAAAGTCCGCTTTTACATCATTATATCTATAAGCGACCTTGATATCTAGTCCATCCATAGGATTGAACCCTACTAATGCTTGTAGGCTCAGCGATGTAGACTTTCCTTCTAGATTGTAAAATTTCACTAAACGAGGATCATCATCAAAATCAACTATGATCTGATTCTTAAAATCTGTAAAATATCCATCTAACTGTAATGAAAGGTCTCTATCTGCTATTACAAAGTCTTTTACCAAGTTGACGCCATAGTTCCAAGCTACTTCAGCTTCTAGTCCGCCATATGGAAGATCTGCTTGATTGCCCTCGATAGATATAGATCGATTGCTGGCCAACATTCCAATATTCTCAGCTATAACACTTGCAGTCTTTTGGCCTCTACCAGCAGCGAATCTTACGACCATTGTTTCTGTGGGCGCATACCTTACATGTAATCTCGGAGTAGTAAACCATCCATAAAGATTATGATGGTCTAATCTAATTCCAGGTACTACCGTAAGCTTTTCTCCTCTAAGGTAGTTATACTCAGCCCAGACTCCAGGTACTTCTTCAAATCTATCATACACTTCATAACCTAGATGCTCATGCACATGATCTCCTGTAAAACTGGAACCTACAATTACATAACTGCCATTGTCGTCCAAGATATGTTGATATAACAAATTGGCATAAAATGTTTGCTGTTCCGCATCGTATATCCTGTCACCAAAAGAGGACTCATGATTATGATTACTAGCAGAAAGCTGTAATGCTAAACTTGATTTGTTTTCATTGAATAAAAGACCGGACTTGATCCATCCTTCTTGTCTATTGATATCTACTGAAGTCAACCATGGATTGCTGATGTGTGTAGTGTTATTATTTTCGTCATGACCTATCTGCCCACCTTCTTGTGCTAGGGTAGTGATCTTTACTCCAGCTTGACCTACCCATCCATCTCTAAATAGAAATTTCCATCTATTGACTACGGTAAACTGATCGCTCAGAGGCATATCTATAAAATTATCATCATTGCGATCGTGTATTTGAGTACGTTTACTGCCATGTATAAGCAAAGCTGTTGCTACACTTTCTGATACTTCAGTATTGTAATTCATATTACCTTCAAATCTTCCACCTTGATTGGCATATCCATTGATGTAAAGTTTTTCTTCAGAGTAGGGCTTCGCCAATTCTACATTGATCTGTCCGGCTATGCCTTCGTATCCGCTGACCACCGATCCTGTACCTTGGTTCAGTTGGATGGACTCTATCCATGGGCCAGGTGTATATTCCATTCCATATAATGAAGCGATTCCTCTTACATCTGGTTGACCTTCTCTAGTAATCTGAACATATGGCCCAGCGAGTCCAAGCATCTGTATCGTACGTAGACCGGTAACCGCATCTGCAAAACCTACATCGACTGCTGAAGTTGTCTCAAAACTTTCAGACAAACTACAACAAGCGGCTTTGGTTAGTTCTTTACTACTTATCGATGATATCTTTATCGGACTGACGTATGATATTTCAGTGGACTTTTTGCGATAGGTGATATTGACGGTCTTGAGCATTATACTTGGATCCAATACAATTTCTACATGACCTTCTTTTTTGACAGCGAGCGTGTCATTATGAAACCCGACATAACTTATTATAAGATTATCTCCTCCCATTGGAAATTTGGTTGAG
>CALISO010000016.1 GCA_938041445.1 uncultured Saprospiraceae bacterium | reverse complement strand
TTTATCGGAAGAGTTGACGATATCACTTGGGATGGAATGAGCCTCATCTCAGATATTGCTGAGATCTATGCGATCCAAGGTTATGAAACAGAGATCCTTGCGGCTTCAGTAAGAACTTCACTTCACATTGTACAAGCGGCGAGATCTGGTGCAGACATTGTTACTTGTGGATTGTCGGCAATGCTTGGATTACTTAAGCATCCATTGACGGATATCGGTCTTGCGAAGTTTTTAGCTGATCACGCTAAGGCAAATAGCTAAGTCATCACATCTTACATATTGGATTTGATAAATGCGTAATAGTAGTTGCACTACTTAATAGTGCTTAATACAACCATTGCCCATTGAAGGCATCATACAAGTTAAATCCAATGACGTACCCACCTTTCCTTCTGCGATTGGTATCGACAGCTGACATTCGATAGACAGCAATCTGGACAGTCTCCTTGAAGAGCTTGAATTTCTTACCAACACCGACATAGAGTTCAAACTGACCATAGTCTCTATCTGATAGACCAAGAGCAGCACCACCACCGATGACTTCCATTTGTAGCTTATTAATCAATGGGACCTTATCTAAGAAAAATCCATCAAAGTGATGAATCAACCCTGCTCGAGCATAAGGATCATTAGTATTAAGCGTCTCATCTAGACGTTGTAAATTCTGCAATGGATCAGAGAAAAAGATAAAATTCTCACCTCTGAAGTAGACATTTTCTATATCTCTAATCGATTTCTTATTGGCAAATATTCCTCCAGTCACTCGCCAATTAGTCGTCCCTAGTCGAGTAGGTTTTGCCTGTTGATATACGTCCAAGGTCAGTTGATTGAAG
Organism: uncultured Saprospiraceae bacterium; assembly: GCA_938041445.1. Taxonomy (GTDB): domain Bacteria; phylum Bacteroidota; class Bacteroidia; order Chitinophagales; family Saprospiraceae; genus JAHDHH01. Next base: position 5,987 of record CALISO010000016.1, on the reverse strand, counting down.
TTCACCTCAGAACCAAATACTGTAGGTATCCCATATCGATATGTCAACTTGATAGAAGGGCTGTAATTTGCTAGTAGTAGCTTACGTGGACCTCTATTGATATAGCGCTGATTGAATCGATAGATTACTTCAAAATTGGCAAACAATGCTCTATAGGTTTCAAACTCAAGTGGCTCACCAAATTCGCCAAAAATCTCATTCCACTCAGGTAGATTTTGGTTATCAACTGCCTCTTTAATTGCAAATTGTAAAGAAGCATCCAAGTAGAGTCCATTGACAACTTCAAATGCATGACCAACGGAAATATCTCTCACATTGACAATATTCCGTGGACTGATAATTGCTTCGATAGTTTCAGACTCTGTGACAAGGTCGTAGATGTCACCCACACTCGTATAGAATCGTGCAAAGCGCTTTGGCAAGTATGTGAAACTTGTGGACAACCGCCCTTTGAACTCTTCATTCAGTGGACCATAATTGATAAATCCACCTACATTGAGCTTATTTGCATTGAGGAATTCCTTCTCTACCCTAGCCCCGACATTGTACCGAACTCCACCAATCAGATTGACTTGTAGCATCGAGATAGCTGGATCAAAAGATGTCGTCAAGCCTATAGCTCTCTTTTTCCAACCAAATCCCCTAAACAAGTAATCGATTACACTATTATCGTTGTAGATAGAATCTTGAATCCGATAATACTCAACACTGTGCTCATACTCGTAGATACTATCTTGCTCCACAAGGTAGTCTACCAACGAGGTGTCCATATCAATGCCCCTCAATGTTGACCATCTGTCAAGGTCTCGATCTAAAGCATTATCGGCGTAGGTCACAACTTCATTATTAAAAAACCTAGGTGAGACTTCAGGGTCTTCTACTTTATCGGTAAATATTAAGTCAGTTGTGACTTGATACTTATCCTTCCCTATCCGATAATCATAGGAAATGTGATGTTGGGTTGCATAAACTGCCTCCCCTCTATTCGCATACTGAGTGACTACTTCCAGGTTTCTTAATCCCGCGACCAGGCCATTATCTATCACTAGATTGCTTTCCATTAATTGGTCATTAGAACCATCTATGACTAGAGTCCCACTATAGGAGGCAGACTCCTTGAAACGTGGTTGGACTACTACGGTGAAAATTGTGTCGTTACTTTCTCCGATTTCTATTTCACTCAAGGTAAACTTGTAGGTTGCGAATGCTATATCGCTGAGTATGTTTGAGATTGGTCGTTCTGAGATATTGGTATTATCCCACACATTATCGTACTGACTGAATAGAATTTGATCCGGCTGGAGGAATATATCTACTGGATTGTAGGTAATGACCATATTTGCTCCAGCAAAACTTCTATCGACATTGAATCTTGATCGTGCTTTAAGTTGATTAGCCGATGTATTATCCAATTCAGCAGAGACAACCTTTTTATAGTTATCACCATCTATGTAATGAGTAGCGTATTCTTCGAACAATGCTCCAGGTTTCCAACCAGGAATAGTATCAAGGGTATCTTTTTTACTCGGTTTGAAATAGTAATTGGTTAAGGACCTTCGATAACAATCCACTGAGTAGTTCTCAGGGACATCTTCCCAAGTTTTTTTCTGATCAATAAGTCTTTGGATCAACTTCTTACCAAGGTTTTCACTTTTTCCAGATATCTCAACTACATCAAGACCTACAGCTGTGGGGACTAAGTTTACCTGGAGTGGAGATTGTACATCTCTTGCAATGATTGCTGCTTCCTCATAACCAAGAAGACTGAATCGTAGAGAATCTAGGTCTGATACAGATTCTAGAGTAAAGCTGCCATCGTCAGCAGTAAACGTCCCTCTACCCTCATTGAAATAGACATGTACATATGAGAGAGGTGAATTAGTCTGTGAGTCAATGACTGTACCAGATAGTACCTGACAATCTGCCGAAAATTGCATCATTAAGAACACCACAATAATGGATATGAGTTGGTAAGCTCGCTTCATCAGTGGTAGTAACGCAGAATCTAACTTGGAAAGTCGAAAGTTGGTCTAATTTCTTTTGATACTTGTCGAAGTAGAGAGAAGATATCATCTTTGGTGCTCTCTTATCATCCAAACTTCCTTTTGGTCTCAATAAGATTTTAATCTTCGCCAGCTCTAATAAATTCACCTGAGTTATAATTGATTCTATATCGATCAATAAACACTGAAGAGTTATCATCACTCACATCTATAGAAAGCCAGCCATAATAAATACTGTCGTTATCCAAAACTCTAAACCCAAGATACTTCTCGCCAGCACCATTAAAGTTACCTCCAAATTCCACTGAATTCCCTAAGACTAAATTATTACTATCAACCGACCAAAAACTAATTTCGGATATCCTACTGCCCATCTCCAACGCAAATGGATAACCAAGCATCGGATCTGCAATAATTTGTACGTCTGAAAGTGGGTTGACAAAAGCAGTAAACCCTTCAGGTGCAGCGGTAATAAAAAACTCAAGGCTGCTATTATGGCTAATATCAAAGGATATGATTGCAGAGTTATTTAGATCGACCGTAGTCTGTACATTACCAGTTACACATTCACAATTCAATCCCACTTGCCCAATTTCTTCCGTTCCATCGATACATTCATCTCCAATGTTGCGATTGATTCCATCACAGTCAAACTCCTCTTTACAGGAAACCATCAATAACCCAAAAGATAGCAGAAGTAATATCAGTCTATTCATCATAACATTAGCTTTGACCTTGATTATAATTGTTGCTAATACTAATATAAATAATCGTTAGTACTTTTGATATTATATGGGTATTTCATCAAGTAGTACCATCTATTGAGTCTTCAACTGAACAATAACAGCAACATAAACCAAAATTGGAAGCTTGCATTCTTATGTATTGTTCTATCTATACTTTGGTTTATAGGAGTATTCATATTTGAAGGATTTAATGAAGCTAGTGTGAGATCTAATATCCGGTGGTCTGCTAGATTTAGTGTGATCTGTTTTTGCCTAGCGTTTGGGGCTTCGTCTTTTTTCGGAATTATCCAAAACTCGACATCTGTTTGGATATTGAAGAACAGAAAATATCTAGGAGTTTCATTTGCAATCGTTCACTTGATACACTTGCTGTTTCTTGTTCTATTACACTGTTATTTCTATAAAGTGTTCATCCATCGATCCATCTTGGAACTTGCATTAGGAGGTCTAGCTTATGTTTTCATTGTACTGATGTTATTGACATCATTTGATCAGGTTTCAAAGATGATCTCAAAATCTGTTTGGACTACCCTACACACTCTTGGAGGATACTGGATCTTGATTGTCTTCTCAAATAGCATCATCGGAAGGGCTATCTCAGGTAACTACGAATACATACCTCTTGCAATTCTGCTGATCATTGTTTGGTGGGTTAGATTGATCGCATTGGTAAGGAAGCGAATTCAGAAAGCTGTCTAATAGTCTCTTCCATCACTCTTCATCCTACTCTTCATCTTCTTCTGCATCTAGTTCATCTACAACCGACATTACCCAATTCAATACTTTAGGACTAAGGTACTTGCCTATTCCTGCTTTGCGTTGAGCGGTCTTAAGGATATTGACAGTCTTATAGTGCTTATTCCGTTTTTCTGCTATCTCAATATACTCTTGCCATTCATCAGCAGTCAGCATATTGAATTGGCCTCTGAGGATATCTACATCGGTGGGATCTTGTAGGTCGTATTCTGGCATTGTATGTTGGGACTGTAGGCTTTACCTATGTTATTTACAAAAGTCTAAAGGTAACTATTCGCATACTTAGTTTGACTTACTTACTTCTAACCTATTCATATGTTCTATCATTTATCTCTTGTCTGCTCACTTCGATATCGAGCATTCAATTCGTCCAATCCATCCATATTACGTTGTAGTACTAATTGTACATCTTCTGTTTTGATATGGCCCAAGATTCCCCATGGACCATCATAACCTTCTGCCTTAAGACACTTGATCATATCAAATTCACTTTCACCCTTTCCTAATGTAAAGATCTTAGAACTGTCCTGAACCATTCCATTAAGATTGACATAAGATAGATATGGTTTGACTTTCTTAGCTACTTCACAAAATCTATCAACATAGTCGTGAGCATGATGAAAATTTAACACCAGAGAAAGTTCTTCTTCATCCACCTGCTTCAAAATCTCAATCTGATTGTCTGGTTCACCAAACCATCCGGTATGATTGTAGAGTGCTAAAGAGCAGCCAATTTTATCGGTCTCAGACTTAAGATACTTAATCATATCAACAGCTAGATTCATAGATTCAGAATCAGTGATATCTTCAAAAAAGCTATTACTAAAGGACACCCAAATGGAAGGCTTCTGATCGACTTTAGCGAGTTTAGCTAATAACTCTTGATTTCCATCGCTGAGTTTACCTATACTATCTCGCTTGGGATTCAACCACATAAATACAGATGGGATCTCAATACCATTCTCTTTGGCAAGCTTAAATTCATCAATCATTTGACTGATATCGCCCTTACCTCTATTATAGCCATAGCGTTTGATTCCCATTTCTTTGACCATTGCTATTCGCTGCTCAGGAGTTCTATCCATAATATCAAAACCCTTGATACACCAAGCTGATACTTCATCAGGGTTGATTAATTGCTCTACTTTAGGTTCTTTGCAAGAAAATGCTAGCAACAAAAGCAATACTGCAATGGATACCTTCGCCAGTTTATTCATCGTACAAGTTTATTATATACACTTCAATCTACCGCCATCTACAGGGATACTTGTCCCAGAGATATATGACCCACCCGGAGAGGCTAAGAATGCAATCACACCAGCCACCTCAGAGACTTCGGCAAATCTACCAAGTGGGATGACGGATTGCATATTTGCTTCAGCGGATTGATTAGTACCTTCAAGCTTAGCTTGCTTCTTATCAATGATCTGCTGGAGTCGTCCTGTCTTCGTTGCACCTGGTAAGATGTTATTAACCGTGATATTGTACTTACCCACTTCATTGGCAAGCGTCTTGGACCAACTGCCCATCGCTCCTCTGATCGTATTGGAGACACCTAGACCGGGGATAGGCTGCCTCACAGATGTAGACACGACATTAATGATCCGTCCATAACCTGCCTTCTTCATACTTGGGATAACAACCTTGGCAATGGTATGACTCGCTAGGATATGATGTGTGAATGCGGCGATGAGTTGATCAGTCGTCGCATCGACGAGTAATCCAGGAGCTGGACCACCACTATTATTAATCACGATATGGATGTCTTGAGTGTTGACAAGGTCTGAGACTTGTGCCTTCAGGTCATCGATATTCCCAAGGTCAACAACGATATATTGATTCTCAAGATTATTGATCGCATTGATGGTAGTGACATTTGACTGAAGATCAGCCTCTGTCCGACCGAGCAAGATCACCTTACAGCCTTTATGTGCTAGTGCCTCTGCTGCTCCCAATCCGATTCCTCTTGAAGCTCCACAGACGAGAGCCGTTTTATTTTGTAAATCCAGTGCCATGTCTTTGTGATTTATAGTATGAAGATAGGGGTTTAGACTTAGATTTAATCTTAGACTTAAACTTAATCTTAATCCCCGCATTGTATAGCACAGATGAATAACACAATCGGAAACAGATGGCTGATCCTAATCACACTAGCCGTCATCAACTTTACCAACATCGTTGATTCGATGATCATTATGCCACTTGGTGATATCTTCATCAGTGAGTTTGAGATCAGTGCTGCACAGTTTGGATACCTAGTATCTTCCTATGCATTTGCAGCGACGATGAGTAGTCTTGTTGCCTTTCTCTACCTTGATCGCATCGGTAGGAAGCTTGGTCTGTTGATTGCCTACACTGGATTCTCAGTGGGTACACTTGCTTGTGCTTTTGCGCCTGACTATATCAGTCTCTTGAGCATTCGGTTTTTTACTGGATTATTCGGTGGAGTGATTGGGGCGATGGTGCTCGCGATCGTGAGTGA
>CALISO010000015.1 GCA_938041445.1 uncultured Saprospiraceae bacterium | reverse complement strand
ATAAGTAATACCTGCTTCAGGCACTGCTATTGTCGCATCATAAGTCAAGCTAACCGATGCACCTGGAGCAATAGTTATTCCTGCCCAATTAATAACATTTCCTACAATAGCACCTCCATTATCAATATTTGAAATGTTAGTCAATCCATTTGGTAGAATATCTTCTACTGCTACTCCTGATGCAGTATTAGGACCAGCATTGCTTACTGTGATTGTGTATGTCACTACTTCACCGGCAAGTGGACTAGAGTTACTCACTGACTTATCTAATGATAAATCTATAATTGGTTCTACATCTAAGTCTTCATTATCCTCATCATCTTCACTCTGATCTCCATCGTCATTATCTGGAGTTGAATCTGAATCTGTCTGATCTGCGTCTGTCACTTGTGCAACATTACTATACAGGATTCCTTCTCCTGATACTGCTACCGTTGCATCATAATTCAGGCTTATTGATCCTCCAGCAGCAATTGATATTCCTGCCCAATTAATCGTATTTCCAACAATAGCACCTCCATTATCAATATTTGAGATGTTGGTCAATCCATTTGGAAGGATATCTTCTACTTCTACTCCTGTTGCAGTATTTGGACCTGCGTTACTTACTATGATTGTATATGTTACTACATCACCAGCAAGTGGACTAGAGTTACTCACTGACTTATCTAACTCAAGGTCAATCTCTTCTACTTCAAACTCTACGCTGTCTTCATCATCTTCACTCTGATCTCCATCATCATTGTCAGGAGTTGAATCTTCATCTGTCTGATCTGCATCGGTTACCTGAGCAATGTTCAAGTAGTCAACTCCAGATACTGGCGCTTCTACTGTAGCATCAAATGTCAAGGTAATTGACTCACCAACTTCTACTGTTAATCCAGTCCACACAATCACCCCTGAGATCATTACTCCACCATTGTTGATGTTTGTAATATTACTGATGCCAGTTGGTACATAATCTTCTACTGCTACTCCTGTTGCAGCACTAGGTCCTGCATTACTTACCGTAATAGTATAAGAAATGATGTCTCCTGCATTAGGATTATCATCACTTACTTCCTTAGTCAATGAGAGGTCAATCAATTGAACATTGATCACCGCATTATCTTCATCATCTTCACTTTGATCTCCATCGTCATTATTAGGTGTAGAATCAATATCATCTTGATCACTTGCTGTGACTTGAGCAATATTTGTAAATGTTATGCCTGGTCCCGGTGCTACTACTGTTGCACTATATGATAAAGTAATTGCACCATTAGTTGGTATTGTTAATGCATTCCAATTAATTGTACTTAATGCTACAAACCCTGCATTACTCACATTTGTAATGTTCGTCAATCCATTAGGTACGATATCTTCTACTGCTACTCCTGTAGCCACTTCAGGCCCAAGGTTAGATATTGTGATTGTGTACGTAACTAAATCTCCTACATTCGGTGTAGAGTTACTTACTGTTTTAGTTAATTCTAAATCTGCTACTTGTACACAAGCTGTTTGTTCTGAGCTATCAGTATAATCTGTTGTAGTAGGTATCGGACATTCTCCACTTATCCCACTAGTTAATAGACCACATTCGTCAACTGTACCAGCGATATACTCGTCTTCACTTGTACCAAATGTTTCAGTCATTGCTTCTAGATTGTCAGCACAACCGTCACCATCACTATCAAGATCAAGGTAATCTGGCGTACCATCTCCATCTGTATCTATAGGTGCATCACTACAGTAGTTAGCAACTAGTCCGTCAGAACATCCGTCACCATTCAGGTCAAGGTACTCTGCATCGCCATTGCTATCAAGTGTGCAATCTTCTAATACCAATGTAATGTCTCCACATGCTTCTACAGCATCAGGGATACCATCATTATCACTATCTAAATCTTCAAAATCTGGAACTCCATCTCCATCTGTATCTGCTCCTGAACAGAAGGCGAAGTCTCCAAATGCTATAAACTGATCTCCTGGATCAGTTACTCCACCTCCATCATTTGGTGTATAAGTGATACGTATTGTACTTACGGTTCCCAATGCAGCATAGTCTGCCCAGTTGTCCATCTGACCGAATTCAACTGGTTCCATTTGCCCTGGAGCAGTCACAAACCCACTTGCATCTTGGGATAATGCAGCACCAAGTGTTACTGTTTGTGGTACAATATTACCGTTCACATCAAGGAACTCTAGTAATACTGCATCACTATAACTTGTAAATGTAAATCTTGTCTCATTATCAATATCTTGAATGATAAATGATGAGATTCCTGTAGGTTGAGAAAAACTCAATTCAAAAGTTGTAAATTGAGATGCATCGTTGATATTATTCACATTCATCCCTACAATCAGGAAGGCATCCATTGTGGATGGTGTCATATTGATATCAAGACCTGTTGGATAGTGACTCATAAGATTCATATCGACACCTGTATCAAAGATGTCAAACCAATCAAAATCAAAACTCCCTGCAGGATCAGCAAGCTCATCCCAGAAGAGTTCTGTATCTGCTACTGTACATCCAAACTCTACTGAATCTGGAATACCATCGTTATCCGTATCTAGGTCATCGCCATCAGCAACTCCATCATTATCTTTATCTGGACCATCTAGTTCACAAGGATCAGTTGGCTCATCACAAGTTACAGTATCTGTATTATCTGTGTAAGCTGTAGTAGCTGGCACTGGACAATCACCACTTATACCACTAGTCAATAACCCAAAGTTATCAACCGTACCAGCTGTGTATGTATCCTCGCTTGTACCAAATCCGTCCGTAACTGCTTCTAAATTATCTGCACATCCGTCACCATCGCTGTCAAGATCAAGATAATCTGGAGTACCATCTCCATCAGTATCTATAGGTGCATCACTACAGTAGTTAGCAACTAGTCCGTCAGAACATCCGTCACCATCTTCGTCTAGATACTCTGCATCACCATTGCTATCCAAAGTGCAATCTTCTAGAGTTAATGTAATATCTCCACATGCTTCTATTGCGTCTGGGATACCATCATTATCACTATCTAAATCTTCAAAATCTGGAATTCCATCACCATCAGTATCTATGCCTGAGCAGAATGAAAAATCACCAAATGCAATAAATTGATCACCTGGATCACTTACTCCTCCACCATCATTTGGTCGGTAAGTAATAAGAATACTACTCACAAGCCCAGAAGAACTATAAGTTGCCCAATTGTCCATTTCACCGAATTCTACTGGAATCATTTGACCCGGAGCAGTGATGTACCCATCAGCATCTTGAGATAATGCAGCACCTAGGCTAACGCTTTGTGGCAACACATTGCCATTTCCATCTAGAAATTCCAGTAGGACAGCGTCACTATAACTTGTAAATGTAAATCTTGTCTCGTTGTCAATGTCTTGAATGATAAATGACGAGATTCCTGTAGGTTGAGAAAAACTCAACTCGTACGTGACGAACTGAGTATCATCATTGATATCATTAACATTCATTCCAGCAATAAGGAATGCATCCATTGTGGAAGGTGTCATATTGATATCAAGACCTGCTGGATAGTTACTTGTCAGATTCATATCGATACCTGTATCGAAGATGTCTAACCAGTCAAAATCAAAACTCCCTGCAGGATCAGCAAGCTCATCCCAGAAGAGTTCTATAAAACTCTCCTCACAGACAAACTCTACTGCATCAGGTATGCCATCATTATCTGTATCTGCATCATATGCGTCTACGACGCCATCATTGTCGAGGTCTGGCCCTACTTCATCACACTGAGCTGATAGAAAACCAGCGGAGCTTATGAGGAGTCCGAATAGACAAAATTTGAATGTGTGGAAAAAGTGTTTCGCAAGGGTAGCACTCATACAAGTGCTCCCAATTTGCTTTGGGAATAGTGATGTCATGTGTTAAAACCAATTTTAATAAACCAACTAACACATTAATATCAAAAATAATACCACTCTATTCCACTAACACCATTTTCTTCACAGTTCTTTGTGATCCAACAAATAATTCGATTACGTAACTGCCTCTGCTATAGTTGCTAACGTCAAGATTGAACTGATGTGTACCAGCATCAAGGTTAGTCCCAAGATTTTCATCATTTAACACTATTTGGCCTATTTGATTCATAATTGTAATTGAAATATCACTGTCATTTTCAGCCACTTCAATTATCAATGTTACGTCGTTTATCGCTGGGTTAGGATAGATGCTCGCAACGTTGTCTAACGCCATTGCATCAGTCACATTTACATAGACAATGTCACTATAATTGACACTACCATCGTACATGTCCATTTTCACTCTATAGAAGTATTCACCGTCGTTTTCAGAATCGATGTCTCTCATAGAGTACGTCATAGAATGATCTTCATTGAGAGCACTTTCGATGCCTATTGGTGCAAAGAACCCTGTGTTTCCAAGTTTTCTTTCAACCGTATATGTATTCACTTCAATATCATTAGCAACTGACCAAGTCACAGTATTGAGTCCATTCTCCCTTGCTGCATCCACTGACAACCAATCTGCTGATAAGATGAATGAGGAGATAAGTCCTGCATCTACATTAGGTGTATGACTACCTGGTAGTGTTCTGAATGCTGGAGTCGTATTGGCACCAAATGTATGATCAATATCACTATCCATATCATCACTTGCTACATTAGGAGCCGTAGCTACATAACCAAGAGGTGGAGTCACTTCTATGAAGTATTCTGAATCTTTTAAGTATTCTGCTCTGTAATCACCATCAGCATCAGTAACCACTTCGTTAACAATATTTCCTTGTACATCGTAGATCTTCACAGTAATTCCGCCAGCACCTGGCTCACTGATATCCTGCATACCATTACGGTTCACATCATACCATACTCTATCACCAAGTGTCGCTTGTGGATAATATCCAGCGCCAATATCACATTGCTGATCACCACTTCTTACGACGTATCTATTCGTAGTCCCAGGGCCAAATGTATCTGTTACATCACTATCTATCAATTCATTAGAACCAACATTAGGTAGTGTAGTTACTAGACCGAATGGAGGAATGACATAACTTATGTAATAACTACCTGGAGGTACACACAATTTCCAATATCCATCATCCGATGGTGTTCCTGGCTTATGACCAGTAAACTGAACATCATATAGCTCATATCCACCACTTACTAATCTGTAGACATTGACTTTGATACCGTTGAGTCCATTTTCTCCTTGATCAAATATATTATTCTGATTGACGTCATACCATACTAATTCTCCCATCGGTACACATCTGTAGAATCCAGCATCCCAAGTAAGATCAGTTTCTCCAGGTGATAATGTTGTAGTAACTGTAGTAAATGCTCCATTACTTCCATCTACATCACTGTCAGTTAAGTCGCTTCCCCCAAGGTTAGCAAATGTCAATTCGTATCCATCAACATTTCCAAATGTAAGGTAGTATTCACCTGGAATCACATCTTCGAATAAGTAGAATCCATCAGCATCTGTAAGAGCAACAGCGACTAGTACATCCAGATGATTATTTAGTCCAACATATACATCAGCAATACCTGGTTCCCCAAAGTCTTGAATTCCATTACCATTGAGGTCTTCCCATACATAATTACCAATCGCACTTAGTAACGCTACACTCGGTGCATTAATCTCTGTTACAGTTGGATCATCTGGGTTACCATCACCATCTTGATCAAAGTCAGCACTATTAAATGGATCATCTGAGTAGTCGATAACTATTGCACCATCTCGATCAAATCCTTGTGCAAAGGCCACATTGGTTACTTGACCATTAGCAATATCGTTATCCGTAATTGTGTACAATGCAGTGAATGTACTTGCGTCACATGAAGTACCGCTACCTGTACTAGCAAATAAATCGATTGCAGAACCAGAAACACTAACTAGTGGATCTGTGATTTCTATATTGAATATATCTTCATTACCATCGTTGCAGACTGTAAATGTGTAAGCAATTGTTTCTCCTGCTTGCGCAAATCCATCGTTGTTTTCATCGCTGAATGTTCCAACTTTCTGAAGTGATATCTGTGCATTAGAGATCGCAGTATCTACATTGTATGTCGTAATTGTAGGATCATCTGGTTCTCCATCACCATTTGCATCAAAGTCAGTAGGATTATCAGGATCATCAGATGTATCTACTATTGTTGCTCCAGAAGTGGCAGATCCCGCAACTGTTGCAATATTGAGCACTTGTCCATTAGAGATATCTGTCTGGGCAAGTACATATGTCGAAGTTAACGCGGTATTACAACTTCCTGGATTCAGCAATAAAATAGTAGTAGTAACCGGCGCAATCGGATCAAATATAGAAATATCAGTGATTGGGTCGTCTCCTGTGTTACATACTTCAAAGAAGTAAGTAATTGATTCTCCTATAGAAGCAAAACCATCGCCATCTTCATCGTTAAACACTCCATCCTTGGATAATGAAATACTTGGATCTGAACCTCCACCTTGAATTGGTTCAATGTTTAGAATCACAACTGAATTATTAGATACAGCTCCTACATCATCACCATTCTCATCTGTACCGCTTACAGTTGCAACGTTTACGACTTGTGCATTAGCGATATCGTTAGTTGTAATTGTATAGTTTGCTGAGAATGTTGTTGTATTACAATTTGCACTACCTAAAGTGGCAGGTAATGTACTTAGAACACCGTTTACATTGACTAATCCATCATCGACTGAGAGATTGAATACATCTAAGTTTCCATCATTACATACCTCGAAAGAATAGTTAATCGATTCACCAACTTGCGCAAACCCATCTCCATTCTCATCATTGAAAGTCCCTGATTTAAAGAGAGTTAAGCTAGGATTATCGACAGTACCTCCGCCCGAAGAAACAGGGAAGACCACTGTATTTGAGAATCCAGTTACAGGATTACCATTGACATCAAAAGACTGCACAGTAGCAGTATTGGATACGAAACCATTAGCTGCATCACCTGCGTCTACTGTATATATCGTACTGAATGTATTAGAATCACATGTTATTCCCGTTCCACTACCTGTCATCGTTGTACCACTACCTGTCATAGCTGACAACATAGCTAGTGAGCCTGACACAGGTGAGAGCGGATCATTAACTGTTACATTAAATAAATCTTCTGTTCCGTCATTACATACGGTAAATTCATAGGTAATCGTCTCTCCTTCCTGGACTAATCCATCACTGTTGGCATCATTATGCGTACCTACCTTGGTAATTGTGATACTGCATCCACTACCAGTAGATACTGCATTTCTGCCTTGGATATCCAAGTTAGAAATTGGTCCAGTAATATATGTAGCAATAAACTCTTCTGAGATATTATTGATATCATAGTTATCATTTGCTGATAAAGCAGATGAAAATATCATACAACAAAATAGGAGTACTGAGTAAGGAGTCGCGAGTTTCATTCAATTCTGAGTAGTAGTCAAAAAATATTAGCTTCAATCACATAATTGAAGTCTAGTAGATTTACTATTCTCAGGTGGAATAAAAAGTACGGCAATTGGTAGAAGTGTAGTTTTCTATGTTGTAACTACCAATACTTAAGGACAAAGATATACATTTTTATAACATATTATGAAAATATTCAATATTAATTACTGCAAGGCTGATTATCTATCAATAATGTAGAGGATGCATCAGCCATAAATCCTGGAAGTAATATGACTTCTTCTTCACCATACAAGTATACTTCGCTACTATCACTGACGCCTCCATCAGATTGCAAACTCACTGCAGCTACATGGACTCCAGAGGCGATGGGATCATCACTGATAATGACCGTATCATCCTCACAAGGAAAATTAACTGTTTCAATCTTGAGTTCAGAGAGACCATAGCAGTCACCTCCATGATTAGTCAGAGCTGTTATTAATATATACTTAGCTGTAGCTTGATCTAGGTGGACTACCTCCTCTCCTTCATAGTATCCAGTGGACTCACCTATAGGAAGAAAGACTGTTGCAGATTCTATCCAGGTGACTCCATCCAAACTTACATCTATTGCGATCTCATTAGCGCCGTCGTTTAAATGGTCTGGGTCAGCGATATTCCATAAGTAGATATTTCCAATTGCTTTAAACTCACTTAGCGACAACTGTATCCAGTGAGAAGTCCCTCTGATAGGATTAGGACTCAGAGATTCATCACAACTCATCCACTTTGTATCTATAGACGTATTGTGTCTATTGATATCACATTGTGCTTGGGCAAATGAAATACCAAAGACAAATAATAGTATGCTGATAATTTTAGGCATTTGCTTGGAAGTTTAAAGATTTAGAAATCCATAAGGCATCACTCCACTACTTGTATCATAGAAATTGCCAATGTTAGGAAATATAGTAGATAAGTCAGATGCACTTACACCAAACCATAGTGCCATTTCTGCAAAGTATTCATCTGTAGAAATATCCGGAATTAATACTCCACCACCTAATTCGATTGAACTATCTAGAGCAAGATTAGGGTAAGTTCCGTATAGCGAACCTCCATTAACTGCACCACCCATCATCATTACATTTGCTCCCCAAGCATGATCCGTCCCATTTCCATTAGAAGTCAATGTTCTTGAAAACTCAGACATTGTAAATGTGGTAACACAATCATCCATACTAATTTCTTCCATTGCTTGCTGGAATTCAAACAATGCATCATTGACAATCTTCATCCTATCATCATGAGCTACTAATAATTCATCGTGCATATCAAAACCACTAAGCTCAACAAAGAATATTTGCCGCTCAAAATTTAATGTGTCTTTTGCAGCTATAGTCTTGGCAATCATATGGAAGCTCTGAGACAATTCAGTATCAGAGAATGTCACAGTTGAAAACGGTGTGACTCCATCAATTGCAGCACTAAACTCTTCATGAGCATCCCGACTCACCTTTATGATATCTACATAGGTCTGTTTAAAAGCATCAGCGTACGCAGCTTCAATCATATTGTCAGTAGCGAACTTCTTAGCCATCTGCAACTGATTTTCACCATCATAACCAATGATACCGATACTACCATCATATGGGTCAATCGCGTATTCTACTGTATCCAATCCTCTTTGGAAGGTATTGACACCATTGAGGGATACATTCATTGAAATATTTTCATTCGCATTCATAGAGCTGACAAGATCAGCAACTCTACCACCCCACCCGATATTCGTCCGATCATGTGGAACAGAAGTTTGCCACTGTTGAGATTGATCAGAATGCGAATAGAGACCCAATGGCAAATCTACAGACTCATCAAAAAATTGTGTCTTAGTAGTAGGCTCTATCAATGTCCCTACATTGGTCATCAGTGCAAGTTTGCCATCATCATACAAGTCCTTTAGGTCTGTCAGTGCAGGATGTAAACCATGGTCTGTGCCACTCAAGCCCAATATATCAGCCTCAGGTATAGCTAGGTTGGATCTTGTTGTCGCATAGTCATTATATTCATCGGTATCAGTAGGTATTAGCATATTGAAGCTATCATTACCACCACTGAATGTAAGGCAGATGAGTGCTTTGTAATCACTGCTAATGATTGTACTACTATTTGAAATCGCAGCGGCATTCATTGCCTTGAGATTTACCAAAGTATTAAAAAGTGTCGTACTGCCAATAGCGGCACAACTAGCTTGAGAAAGAAAACTTCTTCTATTCATATTAAATTTAGGCATATCGTAGGGTTGAAGAGTTAAACAGAAGTCACTAACTACTTAGCAATCATAAAATCTGGATGTGATAAAATGAGATAAATCGCAATCTCAGCATGAGGAATTGGCCCCCAGTCAAAACTATCTACTGCAATACGGATTTCATTCCTCCAGTCTTCAGATAGTTGTCCGTGAGTAAGAAGGATATCCAGTTCATTCATCATTCCTTCTGCTCCGACCTGAACAATCTTATCCTCCATCCACACTTCATCAATGTAAGTGTAACCTTCTCCGAATACCTCGTCATCCTCCCAATCATAGGTCACAAAATTCCACAGAGTCCAATGGTGCATTTTATTAAGAGTACCAACTGAAGTCAATGTATTGAAAATCTGAAATTCAGGAGCAACTAACCCATCATCTGTCAGTGGGCCAATAGGCTGATGATCTGGTTGATAAAAATTAAACACTGTAGGAGAGTACATTGGTGATTGTCCCATCTCCCACAAGAGGTCATACCCATTATTCCAATATGTACCCAATGACGCCGTCATTGGTAAGCTCTTCATCACCTTTGCTAATGTGAGAACAGGTTCATTTAATTTACCATTGGAGATGTCTTCCTGCCAAAAACAATCACGAGCTTCTTCATCTAGCAATATGGCTTTTGCTACAGCAAACAAATCACCTCTCACACCTTCACCATTATCATTGAATGCTTCTGCTACTCTCTCTACATAGGCAGGCGTTGGGTTACTTTTTACTAGACGTTGGATCAATCGATATGCAAGGAATGGACCGACATTATCATGATTAAATAAAAAATTGACTGCATCCTCTACATCTTGATCCCCTGTCTGACCACTTGGTATCACATAATCACCTCCTAGCAATATCTTCTCCCCTTCTTCATGGAAATCATCGAACATCATCATAGGTTCTTGCAAGTCAGCACCCCACATTCCCAATCCAAAATAAGGATCCGTTGTCCAGGTTACCACTTCATTTATACCTCCTGGACCAAAGCCAGTAAAAACTTTAGCAAGCTCTTTGATATCATCATTATCATATGTAGGAATCCAATCTCCATTGACATCCTCTGTAGGCTGCCCATCAGCATCTAACTCATATAGACCAATGGTAAATAACTGCATAATCTCTCTGGCATAGTTCTCATCTGGATGGACATTATTCTCAGGATCAGCTTTAGGATTATTAAAATGACTAAGATAGAATCCCATTGCGATACTTTTAGAAACTCCTAGCAGAAGGTCTTCATAATTACCAAGTGAGTGCTCTAAAAGAAGATCATAGTAATACGGAATTGTTTCATTATAATCAGCCAAACCACTATTAAATGATGTCACCAAGATCTGACTAAGTGCATAAGCCATTCTCTGCCTGAGCATATCTTCCTTGGTCATCAGCATCTCATACCAAGCATAATTAAAATGTACAGTGTAAGGTCCAAACACATCTTCTTCATCAAAGCCCTCTGATATATAAGTGTTATATATTTCATCCCAGATATCGAAATACATATCTGAAATTACTGTTACTGGCTTAGTTTTTTGATCATCTAACCATGCTTCAAACCCCATATCTAAGACCTCATCTATCTCTGCTAATCCTCCACCAAAACTGGCTTGTGAGAGAAATCTTGCTGCCTCCATCTTCGCCGCATCAAGGCCACTACCATCAATGACTTTTATTGCTTCATTGCCTTCTTCTTCAGAACTTGATGTAATTGTAACACCATCAGTATTGCCTGCTCCGATATAATTCTCATAGTCTTGTGCATACAACATACCTATGGTGAGTAGGCTCGATACAGTTAATAAAATTGTCTTCATATTGGTCAGCATTAATAAGCACTTAAATATATGGTAATGGCTCCACGCATAGATGGTAGAAAACCACGATTTCTTAACGGGTGAGAACACTGAATTTGCCACAAATCACATCACTTTCACTATTCAGACAAGCAGAATATATTCCACTTTCTAACTCACTTACATTGACAGTAAGTAATGTACCACTCATTGTCACTAATATCACTTGTCGACCTAAATGATCTACTATCGATACTTGACAGTCATTGCATTGAGTATCAGTAATTAGAATATTTAATTCATTTGAAGTCGGATTCGGATATAGACCCAACTGCTGGTCACCCGATATGTCATCTAAGCTTGATATCTCTGCTTCTACTGCTGAGATCTTCCATTCTCCTATTCCAAAACATAGACTACCTCCATTATCTAAAAATGTGATGAGAACTTCGCTAGTTATTATCCCTTCAAAATTTGGTCCTTGTTGACCTCCATAGGTTGAGGTCCCATCGGCAAGATCTGTGTCAAAAACACCCAACTCAGCCCAATGTCCACTAGGACTTAAATAATCAATTGCAAATTGTGTGACACCAGATGCTAGATCATTAAAGTCATTGTAATTCCATAACCAACTCTCACCAAGTTGATGTGTTTCACCTAGATCATAGTGTAACCAAGAAGAAATACCACGAATTTCATTGGGGCTTATACTTTCGGTACAAGTTTTCCATCCAGAGTCTGAAGAAGTATTGAATCTGAGTGGTGTGCACTGCCCAATACCATCAATATAGCTGCATATCAATATAGCGATAAATAATATAGATGAGAATTGAGGCATAAAATCGCTTTAGTGTAATTCCTAAAATACAAAAATTAGTGGAACCCTTATTAAATTAGGAATCAAAATATGTCACCACAAATACTCAATCATTAATGGCGCTTACTCAAATGTTGGGTGACTCGATTTGAGTTTAGTCTAATATTGAGTTATCAATCAAAAACTGTAGATTATGAAATTCAGTATCCTGATATATGCATTACTCTTACATTTTGGACAATTACCAGTGGAGGCTGAGCCTGAATTATGTCTTATAAATGTTGAAAATCTCGAGATCAATATCGAAGGTATTTTTACTAGTGAACGGAAGTGGGAGGTAACTCAAGCAGTATCCGAAGTCATCTCCAACACGACTTGCTGGCAGCAAGATCACGAAGTCAATATCGTCGTAGATGGTAGCAATAAAATCAAAATCTTAGGTCTTAACAATAGCGACTCAAGACTAGAGGAAGATATCAGAGCAGTACTTTCAGAATATGACTGGGACTACCTTCATGAAGTGATGACTGTCAATATCTTGATTAGATACCGGAGCGATAGTTGAATATGCTTATGAATATTCTGAGAGATGATTAGATAATATTGCAATAATTTGGCAAACAAAGTACTTTTGACTTCGTTAGACTATTACATTAATCTATTATTCAAACACAAACACGACAAAACAGATGGCATTTACACTACCAGAATTAGGCTATGCATATGATGCACTAGAGCCACACATGGATGCAAGGACAATGGAAATCCACCATACTAAGCACCACAATGGTTACACTAACAAGCTCAATGCAGCTATCGCAGGTACGGACCTCGAAGGAAAATCTATTGAGGACATTCTTACTGGACTTGATATGAAAAATACAGCTGTCAGAAATAATGGCGGTGGATATTATAATCACAATCAGTTTTGGAATGCAATGAATCCAAACGATAGAGGAAGACTATCAGGTGCTCTCCTTGATGCAATCAATGCAGCGTTCGGAAGCAAAGACGCATTTATAGAAGCATTCACTAAGGCTGCTGGTACAAGATTCGGATCAGGATGGGCTTGGTTATGCGTACATGATGGTGGTAAGGTAGAAGTTTGCTCTTCACCTAATCAAGATAATCCATTGATGCCAGGTGTCGGATGCGGTGGTACTCCTATCCTAGGTCTAGATGTGTGGGAACATGCATACTACCTCAATTACCAGAACAGAAGACCTGACTACATTGCAGCATTCTTCAATGTGATCAACTGGAATGAAATAGAAAAGAGATATGACGCTGCTAAGTAAGCTGACTAACTTTTTATAGATATATGAAAGCCACTCCATTTGGGGTGGCTTTTATTTTTTTTGTGATCAAAGCGCTATAGTTTTCGATGTTTTAGAAAGATACACTTTCGACCTCTGTTCTCGTACTATCCATCTGTCCTACCCCTTGAACAAACACATAAGTATAGTCAGTTGTCAATTCAAAAGTTGTGTTATCCACACCTTTAGCAGAAATGACATAATCCATTTGCTCATTACCATAAATCTGACAGAGAATTTTCATCTGAATGGTATCTTGATCTTCAATAGTCACCATCTTAAAGTATGGTGAATAGTGTGATTCGATATCATTATTAAACACAATGTAAGTCTGAGTATCTCCCCTATCGATTTGATATAGACAGTGCTCTCGGAAGTTATTTACTTGGAGGTGATACTTAGCTATTGAATCCATTGTGAATTGTAAGCCTTCAACACTTGCCACTTTATGACATTGAGTTAAATCCAGCTTAGGAGGTTGACTTGCCTCTGGACTAGAGCCTTTAATAATGCTGGCAATCATCGAATCTGACATAGATGAACCTTCTATTGTTGGTTCTACTACTTCAACCTTCGATTGTTGCTTGATCGTTGTTTCGCCTATGTGGTTTTGCTTACAGCTAAATAGTAAACACCCTATGATGATGAACCCTACTACCTTATTCATCCTTCCAGAGTTGTTGGATTAAGAATACTGCAATAACTAATGCGATTGCAGATATCCCCGCTAAGGTCATTTGTCCATAGATTATGTATCCAGTCATAAAAAGTGCCGCATATACTGCTACACATCCTAAAAACATCAAACCGATTTCTGTACCAAGACTTGTCTTGGGAGCTGCAATAGTATTGTCTATATCGTGTATTACAGGTTGCCATCCCGTTTGATGGGGTCTAATCTTATTGACAAAACTTTTCAGTGTTACCATATTTGTTGGTCTAGTAATGAAAGTCGCACCTATCCAGACTATTGTTGTAATTCCTACGCTTATACACAGGCGTTCGTGACCTTCGAGTGCCCCATCATAGATGACTTCAAAGTAGATTGCCATCAACAGAGATATGACCATGGCCGCAATCTCACTATATGCGTTAATTCGCCACCAAAACCATCGAAGTAAGAAGAGTAACCCTGTCCCTGCTCCAATCTGCAATAGGATGTTGAATGCCTGCATCGCATTAGTCAAAAACAGCGCCATTATGGATGCCAATATCATCAATACAAGCGTCGATATTCTTCCTATTTTCACCTGATCAACATTACTAGCATTCTTGTCTAAGAACCTCACGTAAACATCATTGACTAAGTAGGATGCTCCCCAATTAAGGTGAGTACTGATGGTCGACATCAACGCTGCAATTAGTGCTGCGATTACGATTCCTAGTAAGCCTGTTGGTAATAATGTCAACATGGCTGGAAAAGCCAAATCATTTGCAACAATAGACTCATCGATATGCGGAAAACTTTCTTTTATTGAATCTAACTCAGGAAAGATAATCAATGAAGCTAACGCGATCAATATCCAAGGCCAGGGCCGCAAAGCGTAGTGAGCGACATTGAAAAATAACGTTGCTTTGACAGCATCGCGTTCTGTTTTTGCCGACAGCATCCGTTGTGCCACATATCCTCCACCACCCGGTTCTGCCCCTGGATACCAAGAACTCCACCACTGGACTGCTAGTGGGATAAAGAAGATAGGTATGGCTATGCTGGGATCTGAAAAATCTGGAAACATTGGCATTTTTGGCTTCACACTTGGATGTGTAATCAATTTTTCCAAGCCACCAATTTCAGGAAGCTGAAGGATAAATATACAGGCAGCGACCATACCGACCATACTTAGGATAAACTGAAAAAAATCAGTCAATATTACACCTCTTAATCCTCCTAATGCCGAATAGGCAACAGTAACTACAGATACAATTAAAACAGTCTGAACTGGAGAAAGTCCTAACATGACACCTCCTATCTTAATCCCAGCTAGTAATACAGTTGCCATAATCATGACATTGAAAAACACTCCAAGATAGATAGCTCTAAATCCTCTAAGAAATGTAGCTTCTGGTCCACTATACCGCAGCTCATAAAATTCCAAATCTGTTGTAATCTCAGACCTACGCCATAACTTAGCATAGATCCATACTGTTGCCATTCCAGTCAATAAAAAAGCCCACCAAACCCAGTTACCAGCCACACCATTTGTACGAACAATGTCTGTCACGAGATTGGGAGTGTCAGCAGAGAAAGTCGTCGCTACCATGGAGAATCCAAGTAACCACCATGGCATATTTCTACCTGAAAGAAAGAAGTCTTTACTGCTCTTACCAGCTTGCTTTGAAGCATAGATACCAATCCCCAATGTCAGCACAAAGAATGCTAGTATGATAGTCCAATCGATGATGGTAAGTTGCATAAGTTTTCTCTATTAATCTAATATTGAATACCAAGCTAAGATAGAAAGATAGATTTAATGTAGAATAGTACTGATATGAACAGGTTTCATTAGGCTACATCAGCCAAAGTACTCCTCCAAATTTTCAATCCAATCATCGCGATCAGGGGCCATATTGCAAAGTTAAATGATTGAAAAAATGCAGCAATTACTGTCACAACAAATAGTGTCAAAATTACATAAGGAATCACTTTAGATTTATTGCTAAACAATAGTCCAAAGTAAAGCGGGGACAGCCAAAGTATATTCCAATTATACTTAGTTGTATAGTGGTCTGTGAGAAACCACATTACCAAGAGAACAACTCCACCTAACCCTAGGATACCGAAGACAAGCTTGTCATAAATTTTCACCCAAGTTGAAGTCCTTCCCTGCTTCAATCTTGCCAGCAACAAAATAATCTCTACCAAGAACAAACCAATGAATAAAAAGAGTGGCCAATTGACACCTCGTTTCATACGTTGCTCAGTCAATTCATCGAAATTGAGTACCAGATAATCTGAATATATGACTGGTTGATTCCCAACTGTTGCATTATTGAG
>CALISO010000014.1 GCA_938041445.1 uncultured Saprospiraceae bacterium | reverse complement strand
CTTTGATAAGTTGGATGATAAACGAGTGTCTCAGATTCTCTCTTTTGTAGGTGCTGAGATGAAGTCACAGATTATGATCACGGATACATCTGCTCAACGATTGTCACATATTTTAGATAACTTGAACTTTTCTTATCAATCCATCCCTATAGTATAGTTATGAGTTTCAAAGACATCAAGTCGGTCATAGGAGATTACATCCAGTCGGAGGATAGATTGAGGAACAAACTTCAAAACTATCACTTAGATACTGTATGGAAGTCAGTAGCAGGTGAGACAGTTGCTAAATATACATCAAAGTTAACAATCAACGGGAGTAAACTCATCATCTATATTAACTCAGCACCACTTAAGCAAGAGCTGATGTATTCTAAGGCGTCATTGATCACTCGAGTAAATGCACAGCTTGAATATCAAGAGATTGATGATATTATTATAAAGTAGGGTATCAATTCCTTCTTTCTACACTATGACCATAGACGAAGGCACACTACAAATTTTATCAATAAAAAAAGAGGCAGTCTATAGATATAGTCTGCCTCTCCTTATGTTATAATAAATAGCGGAAACTTTGTTTCCTCTATAAATCTTACTTCTGAATAAAAATTCTTTCAGATCTTACACCTGTCTCAGTGAATACATTCACGACATAAACTCCAGCAGAAATATTCTCTGTGTTTATTCTTAGTGTATCATCTTTTACATTTGTAAAGTCGCTGTTAGAGATTACTTTTCCGCTAAGGTCAACGATCTGAACATTTACGTTTTCAGCTACATCTTCAAGTTTTAAGTCAACGTTGAAGAAGTTAGTTGCTGGGTTAGGGAAAATGTCAAATCCAATTGTTTCATCAACTTCTACAGTGTTACTGATAAATTGAATTTCCATAGCGATGTTCCATGAAAGTGCAGATCCATCAGCAGGATCTAAGTTTCTAGCTCCTTGATCAGTTGGTGTACCTGCTCCTCCTGCAAAATCAGAAAGTGAAGATGGTCTACCAAGAGTAATACCTAATTGCTCAAATGCAAAGTCAGTAGCTGCAAAGAAATAATCTTTATTTCCGTTGTTATCATCAACAAATCCTGATGATAATGGAGCCATAAACGTGTCCTCAGTTGGAGGTGTTAATGGTGCAACGTGTACCATTGCAAGATACTGACCAACAGGTTGGAATGAAGCTTCTGGGAATTCAGTCATATCGATAGTGATATCTCTCAAGTCAACAGGGTTATCAGGATCAAGTAGTACTTGACCTCTAGCAACTAGCCTAGTTTCAGTTTCAAGATTAGCAATACCATCATTGTTCGCATCAACAATCCATTCTCTGACTTCACCTGTAAGTGTTGTGAATCCAAAGTCTGTGTAAATGTCAGTTTCAAATCCTGTATTTAGTGATGTTGGTAAGTAAAAATCACCATTAGTGATGTAGTACCCATTTGCGTATGTTACATATACAGCATTTTGACCAAGACCATTCATATACAGTGAACCTGCTTCTGCTTCAGTTCTTAACTTTGAGAATGTATTCTCTGTTACCATAAATACTTTAGAAACCACATCGTTGTCAGCATTGACATCTGCTTCTGTACCTGTTGCAGAGACTGTGTATCCTATCTCGTATTGTCCAAGATCAGCAGTCATGGGCCATGTTTCAGGCACAACAAAGTTTTCAACATTAGTCTGTGCTGGAATAGGTCCAAGACTTCCTGACTCAGCAGTATGTAATACAGCTCCATCTTTTGATACTGTTGCAGTAAAGCTTACATCATCAAAGTCAACATTACCGATATTATTTGCATCAATCATAAATGCAACTTCATCAACCTGTGATTGTGGAGTCTTAAAGTTTGGAGCTCCTGAGTACCATCCAACAAATGCTTCTACATCTGGTAAAAACTCATCAGTAATGTACACGTTATCAACCATCCAATAGTAAAAGTCTCCAGCTCCAATGAACTTAACTCTTACTGTTGCAACGTTTGCAGCTTCCTGAATAATAAATCTTTCATCAACTACACCATCAATAAGATTAGTCTCATCAGCATTCCAAATATTTTGTGATTCTAAAAGGAATGTATCTTGCCAAGTTGTTCCGTTGTCAAGACTATATGACCAGAATGCACTTGATCTTGCTCCTAATGTCCCCAAGAATGGACTATTCAATGGCAGGTTAGCAGATGTGAAATTCAAAATTGGATTATCAACTGCTGATAAGTCCATAGTAGGAGAGATCAACTCAGAAGTCCAATATTCACCAGTTGCACCAGTGGTATTGTATTCAGAGTAATCCATAATTGCAGAACCGTTACATGCAGATTCGTTTGTCATTGGCAATGTATTAGCCCATCCACCGACACTTCTTCCTTCACGTGCCCAAGTCCATACATTCTCTTCAGCAGTAAGTCCTACTGTTATCCAATCACCTAAATCACATACGAAGTCTCCTTCTCTTCCTGCTCCCCATACTGTAGTTGAAGGGTAATCAAAAGTAAAGCAGTCAGCATCACATGGCTCTGGCTCATTATATCCAAAAGTCGCAGATACAGTGCCACCAAATTCAGCTCTGATCGTTTGACAATCTTCGAATGATGCCATAGCAACAGGTACCATAATGTCAGGTGCATCTCCACCTGGTGCAAAGATTGGATCTCCTGGTAGGTTGTTACAAATAAGTACAGCCACTGCACCTGCTGCTACAGCATTAGCAGCTTTGTCAACAAATGCACAACTTCCTCTGTCAATAAATGCGATAAATCCTGTTAAGTCATTTACAGCTTCTGTACATGCGTCCGATGTCGGATCTTCAGCATCTTCAATCAATAGTAAGTCACCTGCAAATTCTGGAGTTTCAACTA
The DNA here is from genome assembly GCA_938041445.1 of uncultured Saprospiraceae bacterium. Taxonomy (GTDB): domain Bacteria; phylum Bacteroidota; class Bacteroidia; order Chitinophagales; family Saprospiraceae; genus JAHDHH01. The sequence continues at coordinate 48,629 of CALISO010000014.1, read as the reverse complement.
AGTTAGATCCAAAAGTTCCGGCAAAAATATCGTAATCCCCAGCAATACTAGCAGGTGATACGACTCTCAGTACATTGATATCTTCCTGAGCTGTTAAACTAGAAGTTAAAATCAATAGTAAACCGAGGGATAAAATTTTTGTAAAAATTAATTTCATAAGTAGTAATTAGTGTTATTATAATTCAAATAATTTCAGGTCAAAGTTTGAGCTTACTCAAAAATACATAATTAACCCAAATAAACAGTGTTAGATTTTAAGGTTTTAGTCAAATAGGCGACCTGATCGGTTAATGAATACACTACTTGCTTGTTGAGTACCCATAACTAGGACGTCCTGCACATTGACATGTGCTGGTCTTGTCGCCATAAAGACAATTATGTCGGCTACATCTTGGCTTTTCAGAGGATTAAAATCAGAATATATCTGCGCTTTATCTTGATCTCCTTCAAATCGTGTAATTGCAAACTCTGTTTCTTCAACATGAGCAGGACTTACTTGACTTACTTTGATATTGTGAGTATGTAGGTCTAATCGCATTGCATTAGTGATCGCATCTACAGCATGCTTAGAAGCACAATAGACATTACCTTTCGGATATACTTCGTGACCAGCGGTTGAGCAAATATTGATAATATGGCCTCTCTGGCGAGATACCATACCAGCTGATATTAATCGAGAGATATATAACAATCCTTTGACATTAGTGTCGATCATTGTGTCCCAGTGTTCTGTATCGGCTTCATGAAAATGATCATAGCCAAGAGCAAGACCAGCATTATTGACCAGGATGTCTATTTGTCGCAAGTGTTCAGGTAAACTTTCGATTGCATCTGTTACACTCTCTTTATTTCTGATATCAAAAGAAAGAAGTGATACACTGCTTTGGTATTCTTCTTCAATTTCGGTTTTTAGTTCTTTCAATCGTTCAGATCTACGTCCACAAAGGATAAGGGTATATTGCTCTTTGGCAAATCCAAATGCTGTAGCCTTTCCAATTCCTGAGGTCGCACCAGTTATTAAGACAATTTTACTCATTGATTAGTTGGTTGATTAATGCATCCATTTCCACAATGTAAGTCTGATATTCTTTAGTCGCTGGCCCATTAAATCCAGTGTGTATTTTTCGAATATTATTTGACTTATCCAAAACAATGAGAGTAGGGTATGAAAGTATTTTCGAAAGAAACGGAAAGTCTTCAGAAGATTCTGACTTGCTCGCATATCCTCCAAGGTACATTGGCCATGAGATTTCTTTGGCTTGTTTATAACGATTAATGGAATTGAGATTTTTCTCATCTGACTTGTAGCGTTCATAGCATACTGAGGCAATATCAAGTTCTGGGTATTTGTTGATAAGATCTTTGAAATAGTTGACCTCATCTGAGCAATTAGGACACCAAGTCCCCATAATATTTACCAGTTTGACAGTTTCTGCATTAGTATCTACAATATTAGTCTGTTGACCTTGAGTATTCTTGAATTGCATTTCATCCCAATTAATACGATCTGTATTACTGGTTGTCAAATCATATGGGTTTGCCAAGGCTACATTTTCATTCCGTTTTGCTATCCAATTGGATGTATAATGTTTGCCACTTCTGAATACTCCAGTAAGTTCTCCGTCTTTCAACTGCTTTGCTTCAAAGTAGAATGCATGACTTCCGTCAAATACACTAAGTTTCATTTTATCGCCGATTGCATTCCCTTCTAAGAATCTGTAATCTCCAGTCTCGGTCTGAAAGGTTCCGACTAATTCATTTTCATTCTGTTCAAATATACCGACAGCTTTGTAGGCGTCTTCGGGTTTGTCATAATCAAATGTCACATCCCACCTACCGCTGAAATCTTTTGACTTGGGGTTGTGGGTAATGAATCGGTGATCCTGACCATGGAAAGCGATGAATGGGATAGTGTAGTTATTCTTGTAATTGATATGCCAGTTACCTTCCATTATATTCTCTTCTAGAATACCTCTAAAATAGGTGTCATATCCTTTGAATTCAATGATGACTGTATCTTTAGCAGTAGCTCTATCTAGACCGACCGTGATATCATTGACAATAATCTTCTCTTCACCATTAGTGAAGGTTAGGTACATAGAATCTGGTGTATTCGTCACAGTGAAATTGAATGGCAATTCTGTATATCCTAGGTATTTAGTCGTTGATTCGCCAGTCATTCCTGGGTCATCACCAAGCTTGAGTACTCCTCTCCATTCACCAGGCGCCAATCCCTCATAACCAGATGGAATGCCAATACAACCTGTTATAGAAATGATAAGCAGCAACCAGATCAGGCTACTTAGATGATTCACCTTTAAAAGATTCTTCCTTGTACTTGAATAAGACGTTGAATGTTGTGAGGCTACCATATATTCTTGTAATGTATTGTTGTAGGTTAACCTTTTCTTCGTCAGTAAGTTTAGAACTATTAATTCTTTGTTCCATTACTCTGATTCTGTCTCTGACCATAACAATCTTATGGAAGAAGGTTTCTATTGGAATTTCTTTGTTTTGTAATCCGCTTTCTCCAGGCTTGAGAATGAGCATACCATCATTCCATTTATCAGCCATCTGTACTTCCTCAGAGAATCCACTCCAAGTTTGTAGGATCTTGATCAATGACCGCTCAGCTTCACTGAAGCTGACTGTTTCATCTGCTTCAATTGCTTCAATGATTTCCCATTTGTCATAAACCTTACCTACATCCTTGATGCCATAAGTGATAAAACATACCTTGTATGCAATTGCTGCAGCACCTATAATTACTCCATCTCCATAAGCTGGATGCTTAACCCTTGATCCTATTCCTAAGACTTTCGACATATTGTACTCCTTGGTTATTGTTTGATAAATTTCTTACTCAAGGTTTCTTTATCTCCAACAATTCTAACAGTGTAAGAGCCTCCTTGCAGATGATTCACATCTACTTTCGCTTCACGGCCGGACATTGGTTGATTTATGATGAGTTTTCCTTGAAGATCAAATATCTGTATATCATTGAATATATCCTCAGTATCAAGAGAAATATTTAGCAATTGACTTGTTGGATTAGGATATAATGTAAAGTTAATATCTGATTGAATTATTTCGTCTGTAGATGAAATAAGTGGGGTAGACGTGATTTCAAAATCCCATATACCTCTACCGTATGTACCAAATCTCACGATGTCAGTGAATGGCACAATTTCCACACTCCAGTATGTTTGTTTAGGTGCAGTAGCTTTGGCCATTTCATACCACATATTGTCTTCAGCAATGTACATATACGGACCCGCTTCAGTCGCTGCGAATGCAAAGCGATCATCGTCTGAAACTACAATATCTAAGACAGCGGTAGAAGGTAATCCATTACCCATTGCGCTGTAAGTAATACCACCATTTTCTGATTTGACTACTCCTGCATTGCTATAACCACTACCAGCCATATATACGACTCCTGGTTGACTCTTAGATGGAATAATGTGAGCTCCATAGAGGTAGTTACCTTCAAGTACTGGGATAGCTACTCTGGTAAATGTTTGACCAGCATCAGTAGAATAGAAGTATTGTCGATTAGTGGTAGAAACATACATTCTATTAGGATCTAAATAATCCATTGCTAGTGCTGCAATAGTACCTCCACTAGTTGCGAAATCAAATGGTAAATTGGTTGCCTTAATCTCTCCACCATCGGGTTCCATTTTGATAATGTATGATCCCGAACCACCTGTTGCACTTCCTCCAGCTACATAGATGACATTCTTATTGGGGTCTACATCAGCAATCATAGGTGGTAACCACACAGTTTCATCATTCGATACAATTTCATATGACATAGTAGGGCCAGGATCACCAATAGGAGATGCATAATAAGTTACCCATCCAAAAGGGTAAACAGTCCATAGTTTACTACCGTTATCCGTAAATATGATATGACCATAATCCCCACTAATGACTTGGTCAAACGAAGAATCCTCTTCTTGTGCTAGGTTAATCACACCTCTTTGCAGACCCTGATCTTGGGAACCTGCAAATACATATGTAGGATTAGCAGGTAAGGATCGGACGCTATAATATTGTGCAACATTGAGTCCTTCTTGTCCGATATTCTGATAATTGAGACCATCATTATTTGATAGATACATCCCACCATGATTCATATTGAGAACGATGTCTTGACCTTCCGAGGTGGTATATTCTGTGTAGGACATCACATCGGCGTGGAGCTTACTATCTGGATCTGGATAATATTCCCACCAGTTATTGACCCTATTCCAAGTGTCTCCACCATCGTATGATCGATAACTATCTACACCTCCAGCTTGTAAGTGATTTGGGTTATGTTTGCTTACTGTCATTCCTACTTCCCAAGGAGTTTCTGGAATAGCTTCAGATGAAGCTTCCCAAGTTTCTCCTAAGTCTGTAGATGTATGGACAAAATTATTTTCATCATACACTCTTAAAATTGGTAATGAGTCTCCTTCTAATGTTGTTGCGCATAAATTTGCTCTGCCTGATGCACCAAAACCGATCGGTGATGCTTCTTGGATTGTTACTAATGCTTTATTTTCAACATCCAGCTTCATCAATTTGCTAGTCTCTCCTGAGATCTGTTCAATTACATAGACATCATTTGTTGAGTGATCAATGGTCATCTTGAAATTGATCTGCTGAGGTGTATTGATCGTGTGGATGGACTCAAATGATAACCCTCCATCATCAGATAGGTATAGCGAATAGCTACCGAATCCTCCATTATTGAATCCAAAATATAAGATGTTATTGGTCCCAATAATTTGCTGTCCTTCAACAATAGTATTATTCAATGTAGCTTCTACTCCAGTGGACGGTGACCAGGTTAGACCATCATCTTCTGAATAATGTGGCTGATTATCAATAGCCGCAACAAGTCTATTGTTCTCAGGTATCCATACGATGAACCTTGAATGAAATTGGATGTCATCATTTATAGGTTTCCATGAATCTCCACTGATGTGACTTTTAAAAATAGTACCTCCAGCTGAGACCACATATATCTCATCTGACTCAGCATTAAACGCAGTATGAAATACACTTCCCGCCTGGTTATTACTACCACGTTCGCTCCATTCTCCAGTAATCTGTCCATCAGCAATTTGTACTGCATCTCCTCTAGTGTTGACTTGATTCCTGAGCTGCTTTCTATATGCAAGATTCTTCTTACTATTTTCTTGCTCTATTTCTTTCCAATTGACATCCGGAGCAGCTGTGTGCAGCAAGTCAAACCACTGATTCCTAGCTTCACTATGGTGATAATCTTCCATATCCATCTTCACCGTTGTTTCGAATGGTTGGGGATATGCTTTGTTGGATTCTTGATTAGTGTGTTGTGAACAACTGAGTACTCCAGATATAACTAGAAGTATTAGGAGTATCTTAAGTAAAAGACTCGAATGGCCAAGTATGATTTTCATAGGTATATTTAATGTGATCAGAGAGATTTCTAAGGTAGGAAAACTATTTTACCTTTTCTAAGTGGTCATCCCATTCTTTTGGTATAGGGTCGTTTAGCTTACCTTCAAACTTGGCAACAATCATTGCCACTGCTGCATCACCAGTTACATTGACAGCTGTTCGACACATATCCAATGGTCGATCCACCGCAAAGATTAAGGCAAGACCAGCTTCTGGAACTCCGATAGCTCCTAACACTATAACGAGCATTACCATTCCAGCTCCTGGAACAGCAGCTGATCCTATTGAGGCTAATCCAGCTGTCATGACTATTGTCAATTGATTGCCCCAAGTCAGAGGTTCTGGTAGTAGAGCTCCAGCTATAAACACAGCTGCTACTGCTTGATAAAGACTTGTGCCATCCATGTTAATCGTAGCACCGATTGGCAATACGAAACTTGTCACTTCTTTATCGACGCCAAGGTGCTCTTCAGTTCTCTCCATTGTAACAGGTAATGTGGCTGCACTACTACTCGTACTGAATGCTAGTAACTGTGCAGGTGAGATGCCTTTAAAGAAGAATTTGTAAGACTTTCCTGTGAACAATTTGACAGCAGTCGGATACACCACAAATATCATCAGACCTAATCCAATCAATACACATAGCGCATACCAAAGTAGACTGATGAAGACATCAGAGCCTGGGCTTTCAACAACCAAGGCCGCTAGTAATGCAAATACACCATATGGTGCACCTAGCATAATTAAATCTATCATCTTTAAGATGATATCATTGAGACCATCAAAGAAGGCTTTGACTGGTGCGGCTTTTTCAGATGGGATTAAGATGAGTCCAATAGCAAAGAAGATGACAAAGAAGATGACTTGTAGCATATTGCCATTGCCTGATGCAGCTTCAAAGATGTTAGAAGGTACCACATTAACTAGAGCATCTAGCGGTCCACGTTCTGAAGTATTGAGAGCTGCTTCAATTTTTGTTGCTGCGTTGTCACTGAAATCTTCCATTAAGGATTCCCGATTCTCTGCAGAAATTTTACTGCCAGGGTTAATAATGTTAACTACAGTCAGACCGATAACAATCGCTATTACCGTAGTCGATAAATACAGACCAATGGTCTTAAGTCCCATACTCGACAACTTGGATAAGTCCTTTAAATCAGAGATTCCTTTTATAAGGGATGCAATGATTAATGGGATGGCAATAAGCTTGAGGAGATTGATGAATATTTTGCCGAAAGGCTTAATATAATCTATGACTATCTGAGAACCTATATCTGACTTAGAAAGTAAAAGACCTACGACTACACCTGCAAACATTCCAATGAGTATCTGCCAGTGCAGCGCAATTTTCTTCATCTGCTAAGTATGTAGTTGGGGTGGTTTAGGAAACGATCTGCTTTGCCTTTCTAAGTTGTAAGCTAGGAGTCGTGATATATCTGTATGCTCCAAATAATACTACACTGAATGCAATATCACTCAATAGTGAAGTCCTAAAAAATGGAACACCAGCTTGGAAGCACATCATTAGCCCAGTTGCATCTTTCGGATAGAATGGGTAACTAATCCAGCTACCAAAATTAGTAAGTAAAAAGAAGACTAGACTTGAGATAAGTGCAGTCCTGATAACATTCTTAGTTTTGATTTTGTCAAAACTGATTGCACCAATGATGATGATTAATAAGTAACTTCCATATGTCCAGAACATAAAGTCAGACCACCAGATAATTTCAGTCGATTCAGATAAGAAACCTCGGCTTATTGTATTATTTATTACAAAGTCAGATCCATATATGACGATAAGCGGGATAAGGAATGACAATAATCTCACTCCAACAGCAAAGCCAGAAAACAAGCAAATCGCAGTCATTGGCGACACATTAGGAGGATGTGGCAATACTCTGACTAGCATTGCAGCTAACATAAGGACAACAACCCATATTCCATTACTCTTCACTGCCTTGTTAATTGTATTTCTCAATACTGCTTAATCTTTGATTCAGGATGCAAGTTACAAAAGTTCTTGGATTCCCATATTGAATTATTCTCTATGTGAAAATAGAATTTTGAACTAACATCCCGAAGTTAAGTTATTACGACTTAGTTTACCAAAGTATATTCTTGTCATTTATACTAAGTGTCGCACTGGATATAATAATATTAGGTTAATTTTGCCAGCGATTTCACAAGACCAATGAGAAGAAAATACTTACATCAAGCCTTAAAAGGCCACAATCACGTTTGGCGATATTTTGTTGTCAGCATCTTAGCATTTGTTGGCTATTTCGCAGGTTTAATGCCATTGAAATTAGTCATGTTACGAATAGAATATGACGATAATGGTATAGATACAAGCCAGATTAATGAGTTTGCACAGAGTATGGATTTCTCATTGTTAGGATTAAGTAAAAATACTGGTTTCTTGCTTACTCTTTTTGTCTTCATATTTGCAATGATCTTTTTGATTTCAGCATTTGCGATATTTCATAAGCGTAGCTATACATCTCTATTGACTGCAGCTAATCGTTTTCGATGGAAAAGGTTTTTGTTTGGATTTTTGTTTTGGATACTGATGACAGCGATTGCTGAGTATGTCTTGTATAGCCTTTCTCCTGAGCATTATACGTTTAGTTTTGAGCCTAATAAATTTGTCTGGCTACTGCTGATGAGTGTTTTTCTGTTGCCTATTCAGACTTCATTTGAAGAAGTGTTTTTCAGAGGTTATTTAATGCAGGGTTTGGGGTCATTTTTGACCTATCCAATATTTGCACTTTTTATCACATCTTTCGCATTTGCAGCAGTTCACGGATCTAATCCAGAAATTGTAGAATTTGGGCTGGGGATTATGATGGTCTACTATATAGGCGCTGGACTATTATTGGGATTAGTTACTTTGATGGATGATGGACTTGAATTGGCTTTAGGGATGCATTTTGCGATCAATTTCTTTGGTGCAGTATTTATGGGATATGAAGGTGCAGCAATCCAGACGGATAGTGTCTTCAACACTTCAGCGTTAAATGTTAATCATATGGTTATTGCCTTTACAATAATGGCAGTAATTTTTGTCCTTATCTGTAATAGTTTATTCAAATGGAAAAGTTGGAAATACTTGACAACTGATCTATCTAAAGAAAGGTCAATATTAAGTAAAGCGAATACTCTCAATGATGACTTATCTATCGATTATGCTACAATACTCAATGATGAATAGAATAATACTTACAAGCCTGATTAGTCTGTTGACAAGTACAATGATGCTGTGTCAATATTGGCAACAAAGCGCAGACTACAAAATGGAGATTACAATGGATGTTGATAATCATCAGTATGATGGGATGCAGCAGATAACTTATGTAAATAACTCTCCGGATACATTGGATAGGCTTTATTATCACCTTTACTTCAATGCCTTTCAACCAGGATCTATGATGGATGTTCGTTCTACAACAATCCAAGATCCAGATAAGAGAGTGGGAGATAGGATATCAAACTTGTCGCCTGAAGAATATGGTTGGGTAGAGGTATCATCACTAAGTATAGATGGGAAGCCTTGTAAGTTATTGCATGATGAGACGATTCTTGATGTGAGCTTGCCGATGGACATCCTACCTGGAGCTACTGTTACGCTTGATATGAAATACAAGGCTCAAGTTCCTCTTCAGATCAGAAGAAGTGGACGTGATAGCAAAGAAGGCATTGCTTATTCTATGTCGCAATGGTATCCTAAGCTATGTGCATACGATCTAGATGGGTGGCATCCTAATCCTTATGTAGGAAGGGAATTTTATGGTAACTGGGGGAATTTTGAAGTCAATGTGACTTTGCCAGGGGATTATATTATTGGTGGGACAGGAGCATTACTCAATCCAGAAGAAGTTGGTCAATTCATAGATGGTGATATTGTATCTTATAGTCCTTCATCAAGTTCAAAAACTTGGAAGATGGTTGCAAAGAACGTTCACGATTTTGCATGGGGAGCAGATGTGGATTATACACATTTACGTAAGTTCACTAAGGACGGAACTCAAGTCGATTATTACTATCAAGCTGAAGGAGAGTATGAAACTAATTGGAAAAACCTTCATGCTTGTATGGATGAAGCTTTGCAATTTATGAATGCTCGCTACGGCAAATACCCTTTTCCAAGATATGCCATCATTCAAGGAGGTGATGGAGGTATGGAATATCCAATGGCAACTTTGATAACAGGTGAAAGACCTTTCGGTAGTTTAGTTGGTGTCTCCGTACATGAGTGGATGCATAGTTGGTATCAGATGATCTTAGGAACAGATGAAGCCCAATATGCATGGATGGATGAAGGCTTTACAAGCTTTGCTAGTTCTGAGGTAATGAATCATCTTAGAGGTGTTGGTCTTATAGAAGGAGAAGCGCAGATCAATCCAATTGCTAATTCTACAATAAGATTTACTGAGTTTGCATTGTCTGGAATGGAAGAACCATTAACAACCTATGCGGACTTCTTTAAGACTAATGCTGCATATGGTGTCGGATCGTATGTCAAAGGGCAGGTCTATCTAAAACAACTTGAGTATATTATCGGTGAAGAAGCATTCGATAATACACTGCATCGATACTTTGATACGTGGAAGTTCAAGCACCCTACACCAAGTAAGTTTATTAGAATAGCTGAAAGAGAATCCGGAATGGTTCTAGATTGGTACAATCAATTTTTTGTCAGTACGACAGCAACTATTGACTATGAAGTGACAGATATCTCTAAGGGAGATGACAGAAAGGAGACAAAGGTTTCATTAAAAAGGAAGGGAGATATGCCAATGCCAATCGATTTGCTGATTACATATAAAGATGGCACAACAGAATGGTACACAATTCCTCTTGTGATGATGAGAGGTGAGAAGTTGCATTCTTCATTAACAGTATTACCTGATTGGGCCTGGACCAATCCGGAATATACGATTACACTTCCAACAAAAAAGAGAAAGATTGAATCTATTCAAATAGATCCAACGCTGAGATTAGCGGATGTTAATCTCGAGAACAATATCTATCCTCAAGTAAAGATCAAAGACTAATAGTGACAATAGGATTGATTTCAGATACTCATGGCAAAATACCAGATGATGTACTTAAGCATCTAGAAGATTGTGGTGAAGTATGGCATGCAGGAGATCTTGGTACGCTTGAGATATTTGATCAAGTCAAAATACTTGATGTGCCATTCAAGGCTGTATATGGTAACATAGATGATTCTGAAATGCGAGTAAGGACGCCACTTAATCTTGAGTGGAATGTGGATGGTCTCAATGTGTTTATGACGCATATTGGGGGCTATCCAGGAAAGTATACTGGAAGAGTTTCTAAAATTCTTAAATCTACCAAACCCGATCTCTATATCTGCGGACACTCTCACATCTGCAAGGTCATCAGGGATAAAGAACTTGGGACGCTTCATATGAATCCAGGTGCCTGTGGTCACATCGGATTTCATTCTATCAGAACGATACTAAAGTTTGAGATTCTCGAAGGTAAAATTGAGAATCTGAGAGCTATTGAACTTGGTAGGCGTGGTCATATGCAAGTGTAATTAATCCCTATTTCTCCATTTAGATTTTTTCTTTGCTTGTGTACTTCTTCCGCCTTCAAGTTTGAACCTAACCGGCATTGTATAAAGTACTTTTACTGGTTTGCCAAATTGCTGACCAGGCACAAAAGGTGGCTCTTGTAAGTTGTTCATACTGTGCATCGCCTCTAATGCAGCTTCATCACAACCACCACCTAGGGGTCTAACTACTTCCATTTCTTTAAGATAACCATCTGTATCGACTACAAATTGAATAACAACCATACCCTCAATACCTTTATTTCTTGCTTCTGGTGGATATCTGAGTGTTTTATATACATGCATCAGCATTTTAGTCTGAGCACAAGTCTCTTTGTCTAAGTGGCTGCCTACCATCGTCTCGCAGCCGCTGAATCTAGGCATCTGTTCTACGATAACAAAAGTGTCATTCACTATGGTTTTTAAAGAATCTGGTATTTTGATAGGTGGATATACGATTTCGATTCTCTTAGTAAACTCCGTTGCATTGTTGTCTCTTAGTGCTGGTGCAAATTCATATTCTTCGATGAATGTTTCTAGCTTTTGATTGAAATAGTCAGTGCACGGATTTCCCTCTTGACCGTAGACTTCAAATGGACTTTTTACATCCACCTTTCCATTCGAATTTACTTGGAGTGATGCTCTGTATATCTCCGATGTATCCAGATCAGCACATGATTCGTTAGTTATCTCTTGTGTGATGAATTGATATAGGGTTTCGGTAGTACATGTGACTCTTTCTTGATCGCTTCCTTCACAGTTTATTAGCAAGGGAGCAACATCTACCTCAGAGCTTAACTGTGCTAAAGTGTGAGATCCAACAATGAGTAGTAAAGCCAATGTGATATATAGATTCTTCATAAAGTGTTGTTTTTAATTAGACTAATTGAAGTGAACGTATGCTATGACTTCAATTTTATCGCTATGTTAATTTACGATTTTATTTGATTCTACATATCATCGTCAAGAACAGATAGTATTTGAGATTTCTTATATAACAAGCTCTAATTCTGATTGCATTCTCTTAAAGACATTAGAGAATTCGGCTTCTATTGCGATTGGTTGATTGGTCGTGGGATGATTAAATTTCAGTTCAGATGCGTGAAGTAGCATAGTACTCATTTGCCACTTCTGAAGGAAGAGTTTGTTCTGCTTGCTACAGCCATGAGGTCTATCACCGATGATCGGATGGAAGATGTGCTTAAGATGCTTTCGAATTTGATGATAACGACCTGTCTTGGGTGTTGCTTCTACTAAGCTATATCGACTTGTTTGATATTTGCCATAAGGGATAGCAAGCTCTGACTGCCTGAGACACTTAAGATGAGTGATCGCATCTTGTGTCTTGCCTCGGTCATTAGTCAGAGGGTAGGAGATGGTCATTTCTTCTTGGGGTAAATGCCCACGACAAATAGCTAAGTATGTCTTGGTTATCTCACCAGATTGAATCTGGTTATGAATACTTGCAGCAGCTTCTTTAGAAAGTCCAAAGATCAAAACACCACTAGTCTTTCGATCTAATCGATGAATGGGATAGAGGTACTTACCTATCTGATCTCTCAATAGCTGTAGGGCAAATACAGTGTCTTGAGCTGAGATTCGTGATTTGTGGACAAGAAGATTATGAGGTTTGTTTATGGCGACAAGGTCATCATCGTGATACAATATTTCTAAGTGCATCTATTCTGTGATTTTCCACAATTTGATGGCGTTCCATAGACTCATCTTCTTACTCTTATCTTCACCGAATTCTTCTAAGGGAAATGTTGTCACCCATTCTTGGTCATTGAGAATCATCAGACTATTTAGTGGGACATTAATTTGGGTTGAAACTAACTTTCTCAGATGGCCAAACACCAAGATGTATTTATAATCCTTAGTTTGGATATCAGCAAGATTGACAATGTGCTTTGTATTAACTGGCATAACTGCCGCATTGTCATTCATAGAATAACCGAGTGCTTTGACAATATTGTGTGCAAGTAATTGATACGCTTCTTCCTCATAATGTTGACTTTCGCAAATGACTAATAATTTGACATCTTGTGGATTGAGTACAAGATCTTCTTGTGGTAATTTTATGTCAAACAAAACTTCATCGAAAAAATTTTCTTCTAATATCAACTCCTTCATTGGTGTAAGTTTAAGAGAATTTTGATAAACAGTTTTTGATTCTCTTTAGTGCTTCTTTAAGTGTTTCTTCTGATGATGCATATGATAGTCTGAAGCAATTTTCATCGCCAAATGCACTACCAGTCACGACAGCAACATTTGCTTCTTGTAGTAAGACTTCACAGAAGCTATTGGCATCATCGATTGTCAATATTCCATTGGATTTACCAAAGAAGTAACTAATATCCGGAAAGAAGTAAAAGGCTCCTTTTGGATCATTGGCTACGACACCAGGGATATCATCTAAGAGCTCTTTGACGAGGTGCTTTCTTTTAAGGAAGGCAACCTTCATTTCTTTAGTTGGTTTAAGGTCTGTCGATAGCGCAATAGCAGCAGCTTTCTGTCCGAAAGAACTAGCACCTGATGTAAATTGGCCTTGTACTTTATTACAAGCATCTGCTATCCAAGCCGGAGCTCCCATATATCCAAGCCTCCATCCTGTCATTGCAAATCCTTTTGACATTCCATTCACAGTGATAGTCTGCTCCCTCACTGCATCGAATGTCCCAATACTTGCATGGGCATCAGTGAAATTGATATGCTCATATATTTCATCAGAGATAATAAACAAGTTGTCATACTTGTCTATGACTTCGACTAGACTGGTCAGTTCATCATGCGTATATACGGATCCTGTTGGATTACAAGGAGAAGAGAAAAGTATCGCCTTAGTCTTTGGATTGATGGCTGCATCAAGTTGACCAGCATTGACTTTAAAGTCAGCTGAAATATCAGCATGAACAGGTACTGGAGTACCACCAGCAAACTTGACAATCTCAGAATAACTTACCCAATAAGGAGAGAATATAATGACTTCATCTCCTGGATTCAAGAGTGCAAGACAGATATTGGCGATGCACTGCTTAGCCCCATTTGAGACTACAATCTGATCTGTAGTGAATTCTAGATTATTATCTCTCTTAAACTTATCAACAATGGCTTGTCGAAGTTCAATAAGTCCAGGTACTGGAGTATATTTGGTGTAGCCATCATCGAGTGCTTGCTTAGCTGCTTGCTTGATATGATCTGGTGTATCAAAGTCTGGTTCTCCTAGACTTAGACTGATTACGTCCTTACCTTCAGCTTTCATTGCTCTAGCCATTCCGGCCATCTTTATCGTTGCAGACTCAGCCATATTTCTGACTTTGTCTGATAAGTAATTGAGTTTATCAACTGCCATTGGTCATATATTTTCTCAAATGTATCACTATTTGATTTTTGTATGCAATTTCGTAATCTATTAACATGATATTATTTTTACACATGTTGTGAAATGACAATATTTCTAATAGATAATAGTCTTTCTCTAATGTCTATATTTGAGATTGATAGCAATACAATAAGATAGATTTTTATGGTACAGATATTCGTTACTGGAGGCACATTTGACAAGGATTACAATTTCAAGACTGGAGAGTTGTACTTCAAGGATACACACTTGCGTGAAATGTTTGAAAGAGGTCGATGTACCGTAGAGCTTGATATCAAAACATTGATGATGATGGACAGCTTAGAGATGACTGATGAAGATCGAAATATTGTCTCACACAATTGCGAAAAGACGGAAAGTATCGATATTGTCATTACTCATGGTACAGACACTATGGTAGAAACTGCACGAGTACTTGCCAATAATGTAGAGTTGTCACCTAAAACAATTGTACTAACTGGTGCTATGATTCCATATGCATTTGGACATTCGTCTGATGGATTCTTTAATCTTGGGTCAAGCCTTGCATTTGTTCAGTGCTTAGGGCCAGGAGTATACATTGTGATGAACGGCCAGTATTTTAAGTGGGACAATGTTCGAAAGAATAAGCAGACTGGATATTTTGAGAAGTTAGGATAGATGAGCTTTTCGTTTATAAATTGCACCATCTTTAGTGTTTTACCCATCCATATTCCTTCCCTTAGTTAAGAAAGAAAGGGCATCTAATCCAATCAAATCCAAGTAGATCATTCTCAAAGCCTTGAAAAAAACGATAGCAAACTCTTAATTTTCCAATTCATCTCTTTTGAGGATATCCGTCATTACATCAGTCAATTGATTAGCACCGATGCCTTTGATAATGATTTGTCTTTCTTTATTCAAGATATAAATCTTAGGTGTCGTTCTGATGTCAAAATATGATTTGAACCTAGATTTCCCAAGAGGGTCAGCCGTATTGATGAAATTTTGCATTCCTTTTTCTTCGATAGACTCCCAACACTTTGGTACTTTCTCCTGATACTTGGTACAGACAGACATAATTTTGATGTTTTCACTTCTGAATGCTTCTTCAAATTCTATCACATCCGGCATTGCTTTCTTACAATGTCCACAATCTGGAGCCCAGAACAATAAGACTAAATATTCATAATCAATATCACTGATTTTTATCGGAGTTCCATCTTGGAGCTCGACTTGGATGTCCTTAGCAGTTTTCCCAATGAGGGAAGGTCTGGACTTATTTGCATTGTCCAAGATTTTTTCTAATGTTTCTTCGTCAGCCCATTTTGCCAGTCCTTTACCGTAATAATTATCTGATAGGTGAACAACTACAGCATCCATACCGACCATTTTTGATTGGATATACTTATTGTAAAGTTTGCTCAAGTAATACCTGAACATTTGGCTATCCGGATCCATTTGCCCTAGAATGTAATCTAGGGACATATTAATCGAATCTGGTAGTTGTACTGTCAACTTATCTATGTAATATTCAATCCGAGTATCTAGAAATGGTGTATAAATTAATGTTGAATCACTCAAGTCAACATGATCAAAATAATGCTCTCTATAATTCTCAAATTGAAAATATTCTAAGTCTCTACCTTCAAGACCAGCAGGCGGGTCAGGATATTTGATTGGTAAGGTTGACTTGATTGTTTTAGTCGTAAATGACTCTGGAGCCGAAGCCATCATTTCTTCTTGTTTCTGACGTACTTTTTGATCTTGCGCATCCATTTTAGCATTTAGCCTGACTTTATCTTCTTCACTTGCAGACTCATATTGTCTTCTGATAGGTTCTATTTCAGCTTTCATTTCTGAGACGAAACGTACATACTCATTAAACAATACATTGTCAGGACTTTGTTTGAAAGAAATTTCCGACATATCCCCATTACTCTTGATACTAAATTTGGGATAGTGATCATTGACGAAAAATTGGATAAAGTTCTTGTCAGGAGCAGTAAGCAAGATGTAGACTCCTGTATGAAGTGGTTCATCACCTTCCCACACGAAGTTCTTTTGATTTTTAGAGATTAGGGTATCTCTCACCAATTGACGTTCAGCATAGTAGTAGCCCACAATCAAAGTGTCACTTTGGTAATCTGTCATTGTGATATCTACCTTGTAAGATTGGGCATTAAGGTCGGCTGGTTGGCTTAGGTAAAAAGCAAAGCTGAGCCCAATAATCAATAGTGACTTGATATGTAATAGTTGTTGCATAGGGTATAAGAATAACATGTTTATCTGATTGGATTAATAACAAGAGTGCCCCAACCAATAATGAATACAAGATTTCTATTTGTTTTGTTTCCTTCTGGCGAGTAGATATAACACAGCCATCCGGATCGCGACACCATTTTCGACTTGATCTAGGATGATTGAGTGTTCTGAATCGGCAACTTCGCTTGTAATCTCCACGCCTCTATTGATAGGTCCAGGGTGCATAATGACAATTTCTTTATCTAGTTTATTTACTCTGTCCATATTTACGCCATAGTACATCGCATATTCTCTGAGGGATGGGATATAACTTATATTTTGCCTTTCCAGTTGAATTCTTAACACATTGGCAACATCACACCATGCTAGTGCTTTATCTATATTATGTTCCACAGTGACGCCAAGTGATTGGATGTTAGGTGGTATTAATGTTGCAGGTCCGCATACCATTACTTTCGCACCTAACTTTGTCAAGCAAAAAATGTTAGAGAGTGCCACACGGCTATGTTTGATATCTCCAATGATGACTACCTTTTTACCCTTGAGATTACCAATGTTCTCTCGCATACTATAGGCATCGAGTAAGGCTTGAGTAGGATGTTCGTGTGTGCCATCTCCAGCATTGATAATATTGCAATCGACATGTTTGCTGAGCAGCACATGAGCTCCCGGACTAGGATGACGCATCACCACCATATCAATTTTCATTGATAGAATATTATTGACTGTGTCGAGCAGTGTTTCTCCTTTTTTGACAGAACTACCTGATGAAGAGAAGTTGATCACATCAGCAGATAACCGCTTCTCTGCTAACTCAAACGATAGCTTTGTCCTAGTGCTGTTCTCAAAGAACATATTGGCAATAGTAATATCTCTGAGTGAGGGTACTTTCTTAATTGGACGGTTGATGACCTGCTTGAATTCTGTAGCAGTATCTAATATCAGATTAATATCAGCTGCAGTGATGTACTTGATGCCAAGTAGATGGTTAGTACTTAAGGTCTGATAAGTTGTTGCTTCTCCCATATTACTTTGCAGAAAATATTAGTACTTCATCTTTACCATCGATATCTTCCCACGATACTTTGACATATGCTTCGTCTAGAGCATCAACTTGGACACCGGTATAGTCTGTCTTTACTGGGAAGTGTCTATTGAATCTTCTATCAACCATACAGAGTAGTTTGATAGTATTTGGTCTTCCTAAATCTTGAATTGCAGTGATCGCAGCATGGATTGTTCGTCCTGTGTAGACAACATCATCAATCAAGATAATATCCCTACCTTCTACTTGAAAATCTACTTGAGTTGCACTTGCTTTTAGAGGCTTATCTCTCACTCTGAAATCATCTCGATAGAATGTAATATCAAGCTTTCCAAAGTCAGCTTCAATCGCATGAGTTGCTTGCAGCTGTTGTTGCAATCTACTAGCAAGTTTGACACCTTTTTCTTGGATACCAATAATGCAGGTATTTTCAAAATTACCGTGATTCTCAGCAAGCTGCTCGGCTAGCCTATTGATGATGATACCAAATTTAATCGTATCGACAATTGTTCTTCCCTTTGGCATATTGCAAATATAACTCTGCTACTCTTTAATCAATTCATTATTGCTATCATTTGTATGATGATTGCTCAAAATGTTTGTTTTCCATCCCTCGATCTCTAATATCACTTGAGGAAAGTAGGCAGCAAATATCTCATTAAACTCTGTCTCTAAACTTAGGTAGTCATCGACTAAATGGACAAGATTCGACTTAAATCTTGTCCGAGCATCTATCTTCTCACAGATAATTTTCATCGATACTGGTTGTGTATAACTCGTAAGAAAGTCTTTATTTATCAAGTAGGTAAGCTTGTCAGCTAGTTTTGTCTCTAGATGATCAACAGCTGTTGTCAAATGTGCATAGACTTCCGTTATATATTTTTCTAAGCTTTTATCAGTATACGTTGACCATTGTTTTGCCAGGCAAAGGTCCCAAATTAAATCTGTACCTACCGGACTATATTTACCTTGAGTAGGATGGAGTAGGCGAGTGGCTTTTGTGACAAATTGATTACTATCAGTAAATGTATCAATCTCATAGTGCAGATAAATCCCCAATTGGACATCATCATCAAGGAGATGGATGTCTCTTTTTTTTATTAGATCGGCAACCATATTACCAGTAAGCCAAGCATCAGGTTGTGGAGTCAGAAAGCTATGTGCTAAGAAATTCACGATGTAAAGTTAATCTAGATAAAGTGATATTGCATCAGCAACTCTTCGACCATCCATAGCAGCTGACAATATTCCTCCAGCATAGCCAGCGCCTTCTCCACAAGGGAACAATCCCGTGACATTGTGCATCAGAGTCTTTGGATCTCGGGGAATTCTAACTGGAGAACTTGTTCTTGATTCTATCCCCACCACATTAGCTTCACGAGTATAGAAACCCTTCATTTTCTTACCGATTGCTTCCATGCCTCTGGCTAGTCTCTTATAGATTATTGATGGGAGAATTGAAGACAATGCAGTAGTGTATATGCCGGGAATGTATGATGATGAATTCAAATCGTTACTAACTTTGCCTGCAGTGAAATCAGTCATCCTTTGAGCAGGAGCTTGTTGTGAGCCATCACCATTATCAAATATTGCCTTCTCGATAGCTGCTTGAAACTGCATATTAGCAAGATTACCTTTGTAGCCAAATTGGGCAATTTCTTCATTAGATATGGCAGTGACAAATCCACTATTGGCATAAGGCGAGTCTCTTTTTGATAAGCTCATACCATTGACGACTATTTCTCCAGGAGCAGTAGCAGCAGGCACGATTAATCCACCTGGGCACATACAGAAAGAGAAGACGCCTACTGAATCAACTTGACTTACAACTCGATAAGAAGCTGCTGGTAGATTCTCTTCTCTTCGTTCCTGACCATATTGAATTTTATCAATTGATGGTTGTGGGTGCTCAATTCTTACACCAACCGCAAATGGCTTAGGTTCTATTGCGATTTTCTTAGATTCCATTAACTCAAAAATATCTCTAGCGCTGTGGCCAGTTGCGAGTAAGACCGCATCAGCAAGATGATTCTTACCCGTCTCATCAATGACTCCTAGTATTTCACCTTGATTTATGATGAAGTCTACTACATAGGTATCGAATAGTACTTGGCCACCAAATGACTCTATACTATTGCGCATATTCGCAATGATTGCTGGTAGTTTATTGGAACCAATATGTGGATGAGCATCGATTAAGATATCCTCTTTGGCTCCGTGTTCAACCAAAATTTCTAGGATCTCTTGGATATTGCCTCTTTTATGTGATCGTGTATATAACTTGCCATCACTATAGGTACCTGCACCACCTTCGCCGAAGCAGTAGTTGCTATGTGGATTGACGGTATGATCCTGTTGAATCGCTTTGAGATCTCGGCGTCTTGCTCTTACATCCTTTCCTCTCTCCAATACAATCGGTGTGATACCGTGCTTGATCAATTGTAGTGCTGCGAAGTATCCAGCAGGTCCAGCTCCGACTACAATCACCTTTTTATGATCAATGACTTTGGAAAGAGAACTCAAATATGATGGGTTTTCTTGTTTAGCTTCTTGGATATAAAGTTCGATTCTTAATCTAAAGACTGGATAACGACTTCGTGCATCTACTGATCGCTTTACAATTGCCCAATCACTGATACTAGACTTTGGGTTGTCAAGTTTCTTGATTGCTTGCGCAAATATGTGTTCGTTATCTTCAATAAATTTAGGTCGTATCGCTACTTCAACTGTCTCTATCATAACGTCGAATGCGTTGCTTGATGAATGACTTTTGCTCTTTTGAGCACAGCCTCAAGATTATCCAGCTGTAACATATTAGCGCCATCCGATAGTGCCGTTGAAGGATCTGGATGAACCTCAAGGAATAGACCATTAGCTCCAGCTGCAATAGCAGCATTGACAATAGTTTGTATCATTGTAGGATCTCCTCCAGTAACACCGCTGAGTTTATTTGGCTCTTGAAGTGAATGTGTACAATCCATAACTACTGGATGACCTATTGACTGCATTTTTGGTATTGACCTGAAATCAACAACTAGGTTTGAGTATCCAAATGAATTCCCTCTTTCAGTGAGTAAGACATTGGGATTACCTGACTCAGTAACTTTTGCTGCAGCAAATTGCATCGACTCCGGAGAAAGGAACTGTCCTTTTTTAATGTTTACAACCTTCCCAGTATTTGCACAAGCGACTAATAAATCTGTTTGTCTACACAAGAATGCTGGGATCTGAAGAACATCCAATACTTCACCAGCTGCCTTGACTTCTTTTGACTCATGGACATCCGAGGTGACTGGTAGCTCAAATGTTGTTTTGACCTTTTCCAATATCCTTAAAGCTTTCTCATCACCAATTCCTGTAAAAGAGTCAAGTCTAGACCGATTCGCTTTTCGGTAAGAACCTTTGAAGATGTATGGGATATCGAGCTTCGTCGTTAATTCCTTAACTCGTTCTGCTATCCGCATAACAATATCTTCTCCTTCAATGGCACAAGGCCCACTAATGAGGAAAAATTTCGAATTATCTAAAAAATCTATATTCTGCATCGGGTAATTGATATTATGGTCAAGTCAATTGATTGTCATTTTAACAATCAAAATGCTATGGCATCAAATTTACACCTACTTTTGCCATTCGATATTACGATACTACAAATAAAACATTGATATGGATATTTACTTGCGGTCATTAGAACTACATAAGCAGTATAGAGGGAAAATAAGAGTTAACCCGGCCTTGGAAGTAAGGACTACAGATGATCTGTCATTGGTGTATTCTCCAGGAGTAGCTGAGCCTTGTAGATTTATTGCTGAGCATCCTGAATCTGTCTATGATTTGACAATGAAAGGAAATACCGTAGCAATAGTCTCTGATGGATCTGCTGTTCTAGGCCTAGGTAATCTTGGTGCTAGTGCCTCTATTCCGGTAATGGAAGGGAAGGCAATGCTATTTAAAAAGTTTGCTGGTATCAATGCTTTTCCAATTTGTATCGATACACAAGACACAGAAAAGATTATTGAAACAGTTAAATTGATTGCACCTGTATTCGGTGGTGTCAATCTCGAAGATATCTCAGCACCTCGAAGTTTTGAAATTGAAGAACGATTGCAAGATATTGGTATACCTGTATTTCATGATGATCAACATGGTACAGCTATAGTTGTTCTGGGAGGTCTTTATAATGCTGCCAAAGTTTTGAATAAGAAGTTTGAGGATATGAAGGTGGTTATCAACGGTGCAGGGGCTGCAGGTGTGGCTATTGCCAAATTGATTAAATGTATCAACCATAAAGACAAAGATGTAAGTACGCCAATAGGGAATATTGTGATGTGTGATTCAAAGGGTATTATCTCAAAGGAAAGAGATAATCTCAATTCAATGAAGCAATCTTTATTGAAGTTCACTAACAATGACAATGAATCAGGTACTCTAAAAGATGCTCTGAAAGGTGCTGATATGTTTATTGGTGTCAGCGTCGGAGATATCCTTAAAGCTGAGGATCTAAAAGTGATGAAGCCAGATCCAATAATCTTCGCATTAGCTAATCCAACACCTGAAATTATGCCAGATGAAGCGAAAGCAGGCGGAGCAGCAATTGTTGCTACTGGTCGTAGTGACTTCGCTAATCAAGTTAACAACGTCCTTGGATTCCCTGGAATATTTAGAGGAGCTCTGGATGCACGAGCTAAGCGTATCACGCATGGAATGCAGTTAGCTGCAGCTCACGCGATTGCAGAAAGCGTAAAGTATCCAAATCCAAATCTCATAATTCCACCAACATTAGATTTTACAGTGGCATCTAATGTAGCAAAAGCTGTTCGAGAACAAGCAGCAAAAGAGATTGCTGATGGATTGCTTTAGTAGTTACTATAGATAGTATTGAGTCATTTTTCATTAAGTTGATGTTTAGTCTGTAGAGTAAAGTAGGCTAACTCAGTCATTCTGTAAATGAACTCTTGACTAATGCATTGAAATATGCATTTCCTGATAATGAGGCCGGAGTTATCAAAGTAAGTCTTCAAAAGGTTGATAAGCAGCTTAAGTTATCAGTCTCCGATGATGGAATAGGACTACCGGATGATTATAAGTCTGAAAATTCATTTGGGGATAAGCATATCACTGCTCTTAATGAACGACTAGAAGGAACAATGAGTCAAAGGTCAATTGATGATACTCATGTAAATATCAGCTTCACTGAATTCAAAATTTCAAGCTAGGACCAAATTGAATTCTACTCGAAGATGGTCTTGACTGCCAGTCTATTTATTCCTGTATGATATTATAAATCATCAAGAGTTAATTGGATTTTTTATCCATAGGGCAAATGTTCTTTACTTACCTTTGCGGTTCGTAAATCAGATATATAATTATACCACTATGCTTTCAGTTAATCAACTAGGTGTTCAATTCGGAAAACGTATACTATTCGATGATGTGAATTTACAGTTTACACAAGGAAATTGCTACGGGATAATCGGCGCTAACGGGGCTGGTAAATCCACATTTATGAAGGTCCTATCTGGAGAAATGGATCCTAATAGTGGTGCTGTATCATTAGAGCCTGGCAATCGGATGGCAGTCTTAAAACAAGAGCATTTTGCATTTGATGAGCATACATTGATTGAGACCGTGATTATGGGTCATAAGGAGATGTATGATATTATGGCAGAGAAGAATGCTATTTATATGAATCCAGACGCTACAGAAGCTGAAGGCATTAAAGCAGGAGAATTAGAAAACCAATTTGGTGAGATGGGTGGCTGGACATCAGATAGTGATGCAGCAGAACTTCTTAGTAACCTAGGTGTAAAAGAAGAACATCACAATAAGTTGATGAAAGATATTCCAGGTGGAGAAAAGGTAAAAGTGCTTTTGGCCCAAGCTTTATTTGGATCACCAGATTTATTGATGTTAGATGAGCCAACGAATGATCTAGATGCAGTGACTGCAACTTGGTTAGCCGACTTTTTAGCTGATTATAAGAATACTGTAATTGTTATCTCTCACGATAGGTACTTCCTAGATATGGTATGTACACACATTGTTGATATTGACTTTAGTAAGATTAATATATACAAGGGTAACTATACATTTTGGTATGAAAGTAGCCAATTGATGGCTGCTCAGCTGGCAAATAAAAATAAGAAGATTGAGCAAAAACGTGCCGAGATGATGGAGTTCATCCAACGATTCTCAGCGAATGCATCTAAGTCCAAGCAAGCAACTAGTAGAAAGAAGGCATTAGATAAGCTGAACTTAGAAGACATTAAACCATCTACACGTAAGTATCCATTTATTCATTGGAAACCAGAAAGAGAGCCAGGGGATCAAATATTGAGAGTTGACAAGCTGACTTTCACTGACACAAGTGGTGAAACACTATTTAACAACGTTAGTTTCGTAATGAACAAAGGTGAGAAGATTGCACTTCTGTCTGACAATGCACGAGCAACTTCAGTATTCTATGAGATACTTAATGGACAACTGGAACCTACTTCTGGTACATTTGAATATGGTCAGACAATTACAGTGGCTGTTCTCCCACATGAAAATGAAGAGTACTTTTCAGGCGATCAGGATCTAGAATTGATGGATTGGCTAAGACAATATTCTGAGAATAAGGATGAACCATTTATTAGAGGATTTTTAGGTCGTATGTTATTCTCAGGTGAAGAAGTATTCAAAAAGACAAGTGTACTATCGGGTGGTGAGAAAGTTAGATGTATGCTCTCAAAGATGATGCTAGAACACCCCAACTTCTTATTGCTGAGTGAACCAACTAACCACCTTGACCTTGAATCAATAACAGCTCTCAATAATGGACTCAAGGACTTTGTAGGTAACTTTATTATGACAACTCATGATCATGAGCTCATTAATACCAGTACAAATAGAATTATCGAGTTGACTCCAAATGGAACTATTGATCAATTGATGGATTTCAATACATATTTGACTTCTGATAAGGTCAAAGCACAAAAGCTAGAGTTAGCTGGTACTCCTGCTTAATATACTAGTATCTCGATGCGATATGCTTGTCAGATAGATTATAATGGAAGTGCATTCTCAGGATGGCAAAGACAGAATAACGCAGTTACAGTTCAAGGAGAAATCGAAAGTGCAATTTCAAATTTGACATCTTCAACAATCCAAGTGACTGGTTGTGGTAGGACAGATGCGGGAGTTCATGCATCAAACTATGTGTTTCATATTGACATCAATACTATAGAGGACTTTTCAGATTCTATATGGATACACAAGCTCAATCAGATGCTGCCAATCGGGGTGGCTATTAGAAAGATAGTTGCAGTCGATGCCGAATTTCATTCAAGGTATGATGCCACTAGTAGACAGTATCGCTATCGGTTAGTAACTAGTAAGCCTGTATTTGGCTATGACCATATCACATATTATAAGTATCAAGATAGACTTGATGTGGATAAGCTAAATGAAGTAGCTGAGATGTTTCTTGATGCAACTGACTTTACTGCTTTTAGTAAACTTCATGGAGGAAATAAAACTTCTATATGTGAAATCACGAAGTGTAAATGGGAACAAAAAGATGACGGCGAATATAACCTTGTTATCAGAGCAAATCGATTTCTAAGAGGTATGGTTCGATTGATAGTTGGGGCACACCTGAATTATCATCGTGGTAAATTAACTATAGAAGATATTCGGCTAGCCCTTAATAATCAAATACACTTGCCTATTGTATGGAGTGTTGACTCCAATGGATTAAGCCTTGAGACTATTGAATATCCAGTTCAATTATTCGATTGATTGGAAAAATATCTCATTTTCATATATAAGAAATTTAAATATTAGTTTCTTTGTAGTGAAATAATCTGATTATACACCATCGTTGATGAAATCCTACCACGACTTACTCTCACATATTATTAATACAGGAACCGATAAATCTGATCGGACTGGCACTGGTACGAGGAGCTGTTTTGGTTATCAAATGCGGTTTGACTTGCAGGAAGGCTTTCCTATGGTCACAACAAAGAAGTTACA
Organism: uncultured Saprospiraceae bacterium; assembly: GCA_938041445.1. Taxonomy (GTDB): domain Bacteria; phylum Bacteroidota; class Bacteroidia; order Chitinophagales; family Saprospiraceae; genus JAHDHH01. The sequence continues at coordinate 22,943 of CALISO010000014.1, read as the reverse complement.
TTTAAAATCTATCATCTATGAACTCCTCTGGTTCCTTAAAGGTGATACCAATGTCAAGTACTTACAAGATCATGGAGTTCGCATTTGGAATGAGTGGGCAGATGAAAATGGTGACTTAGGTCCTGTATATGGTAAGCAATGGAGAAGATGGGAAACATCTGATGGTCAAGTAATAGATCAAATACAGAGGATGATTGATACAATCAAGACTAATCCAGATTCTCGTAGGATGATTGTCAATGCTTGGAATGTTGGTGAACTCGATGAGATGGCATTAACACCGTGTCATTGCTTATTTCAATTCTATGTGGCGGATGGCAAATTGTCTTGTCAATTGTATCAACGATCAGCTGACGTATTTCTAGGAGTGCCGTTTAACATTGCATCGTACGCCTTACTTACCCATATGATTGCACAAGTTTGTAATTTAGATGTAGGGGAGTTTGTACACACATTTGGTGACGTACATCTTTATAACAATCATTTTGAACAAGCAAAATTGCAATTGTCTAGGTCGCCTAGATCGCTACCTAAATTGTCAATTGATCAGTCGGTCAAATCGTTGGATGACTTCGATTTTGAACATTTTAAGTTAGAGAATTATGACCCTCATCCTCATATCAAAGCCGCGGTGGCAGTATAACTATTTGGAACTAATCTAAATAAATTGAATAAGGATGATGAAGAACACATTTAAAGAGGAAGAAATATATTTTTGCGGGATAACACGGAGGCGTAAGCTCTATCCAATCTAAATAATACAATGGACTATTATAAAATATACAAGCCAATGACTCTAAACCAGCTGAAAAAATCAGTCCTAGGATTAGTGCTTTTGTTGTTTGCTATTGGCCCAATACAAGCTCAGCCATCTGCAGAAGCAGGTAATACAGTATTTAGAAACTACTGTGCTTCTTGTCACGCTAAGAACATGAAGTCCAATCTTACTGGACCAGCTTTAGCTAAAGCTGAAGAAAATTGGGCAGATTATCCAAGAGAAGATCTGTATAGTTGGATTCGTAATAGTCAAGGAATGATCGCTGCTGGTCATCCTAGAGCAGTGGAGCTATGGAATCAGTATAAGCCTACTGTGATGACATCATTTCCGAATCTGACGGATGACGATATCGAGTCTACATTATTATATATCGCAGCAGTGACAGACGGAACTTGGGGTGCTGGAAAAGGCGGCCCAGTTGTGGGAAGCGAAAATGCAGTGGTCGAAGAAAAAAGCAACACAGTTTACTATCTGTTATTTGGTCTTTTATTAGTATTAGCATTAATCCTTTCTAGAGTAGTTAATAGTCTAGCTAAAATCAACGCTGCTAGAGATGGTAAAGTGTATGAAGAGAAATCACTCAGAGATACACTGACAAGTAGAGGTTTTATCACATTTGCAATATTCGCTGCTATCGTTCTGCTAGGATATACAACTGTCAATAATGCAACTAATCTTGGAAGACAACAGGGTTATGCTCCAGAGCAACCTATTAAGTTCTCTCATGAGACTCACGCAGGGCTTCATAAGATAGAGTGTCAATATTGTCACGATGGTGCAAGAAGATCTAAGCACTCTGTGATACCTGCAGCTAATACCTGTATGAACTGTCACACCGCGATTCAGTATGGCTCTCAGTATGGTTCAGCAGAGATTGCTAAGATTTACGCATCTGTAGGATATGATCCATTAGAAAATAAATACATCGAAAACTACGAAGACTTAAGTGATGAAGAAGTAGAAGCGATATTTAAGAAGTATATGTCTACGATGTACGTACAAGCTGAAGGTATAGATTCAATTGATGCAGCCGGAGAGAGATTGGCTGATGAGCAATGGGATGGTGTTGTAGAAAGTCTCACAAGACCAGGTAAAGACAAAGTATATGGTCCTATTGAGTGGGTGCGAATTCACAATTTGCCGGATCATGCCTATTTCAATCATGCACAGCATGTCACTGTAGGTAAAGTAGAATGTCAACAATGTCACGGTGCTGTTGAGGAGATGGAGGTAGTCGCTCAACACTCACCACTATCAATGGGATGGTGTATTAATTGTCACAGACAGACTGAAGTCCAATTTTCGGACAACGATTACTATAATAGCTATGAGAAATACCATGAGGAATTAGCTTCTGGAGATAGAGATAAGGTGACCGTAGCAGATATCGGAGGACTTGAATGTCAAAAGTGTCACTACTAATAAACGAATTAAGAATAACACATTAACTGTTAGCAATACAGATACGAATGAGTAGCAATAATCAAAATAACCGGGTTTGGGTTGGAGAGAAAGATCTTACCAGAGACCAAGAGTTTTTGAATTCTGTAGATAAGGAATTCAATGATGATATCTCCTTATTGGAGAAAGCTCCAGAGCTAAGTGGAAACAGAAGAGACTTCCTCAAGATGCTTGGATTTGGTGTGACTGCTGCGACAGTAGCTGCAGGATGTGATATTCCAGTAAACAAAGCATTGCCGTATGTAGTCAAGCCATCAGATATTGTCCCTGGTGTAGCAACTTATTATGCAACAACCTACGTTGCTGGCGGAGATGTTGAACCCATTTTAGTGAAAACTAGAGAGGGTAGACCGATTAAGATTGAAGGGAATGCTGTAATGAAGTCTAGTACAGGTACTTCATCAAGAGCACAGGCTTCAGTTTTAGAGCTATACAATATTAAAAGATACAGAACTCCACAAATCAAAGATGGTGGAGTTTTCGCTGATAGTGACTGGGCAACATTAGATAAGAGAGTCAAGTCAGCACTTAACTCTGCATCTAGTATCAAGTTTGTCACAAATACAATTGTAAGTCCTTCAACTGAAAAGGCAATAGCTAAGCTAAAAGCAACATATCCAGGAGTCGATGTATTGACTTATGATCCTGTATCTTATGCAGGTATGCTTGATGCAAACATGGTAGATTTTGGCAAAAGAGCTTTACCAACATATCATTTTGATAAGGCTGAAGTTATCGTTTCTTTCGATGCTGATTTCTTAGGTTCTTGGTTGCCGTCGGGAAGTACATCTTCAGACTATATTAAAGGTAGAGATATCTTTAACTCTAAGTCTGGCAAAATGTCAAGACACTTCCAGGTTGAGTCTCATATGAGTCTTACTGGGTCAAATGCTGATAATAGAGTCTTAGTAAGACCATCTCAGATAGGATCAGCAATTGCTTATGTAGCTGGGAAGATTGTAGGTGGTGGAGGTAATGTACAGTTGCCATCAGATGTGAAAAGCAAATTAGATAAAGTCGCTAACCAATTAAGAGCTGCAGGTTCTAGAGGATTAGTTGTTGCAGGATCAAATAATGATGCTGAGCAACAACTCGTCAACGCTATCAACAACGCGATTGGAGCATACGGTACAACGCTTGATATGGGAGACGCTAATCTCACTAAAAAAGGTGATGAAGCTGATCTTGGTTCTTTGATAAAGCAATTGAATAGTAAAGTAGTAGATGTTGTCATCTTTAATCAGTGTAACCCTCTTTACGATTACCCATCTAGTGGTAAACTTGCAGAAGCACTAGGAAAAGCGAAAGCTGTTATTTCTATTGGTTATGCAGAAAATGAAACAACTAACGCATCTACACATATTGCACCAGTCACTCACTTCTTAGAAAACTGGGGAGATGCCAAAGCAAGTGAATCGAAGTTGTATTTGCAACAGCCAACAATATCTAAAATCTTTGACGGTACGCGTCAATTAGAAGAAATGTTGATGTCTTGGGCTGGTAGTCCAATGTTAGCTGCTGATATTGTAAAAGAATCTATAAATGGAGACGCCTTCGCAGGGCAATCTAAATATTTATCATCAAGATTATTCTGGGAGAATGCACTACAACAAGGTGGTGTCAGTTCAAGTTCAGGTGGAAGTGCAGTGTATAGTGGATCATCAATCTCGTCATTGATGTCTAGAATCACTAAGCCATCTAACTCTAGTCTTGAGATTAAGTTTTTTGAGACAAGTCATATGGGTAATGGCCAGTCAGCTGATAATCCTTGGTTGATGGAGATGCCTGATCCAGTAGCAAGAACATCTTGGGGTAACTATCTCGCTGTACCTGTTGGTTTTGACGGTGTCAGAACTATGGTTGGATATAATGAATTGAAAGATGGAGATCTCGTTGAAGTAAAACTCGGTGATATCACTTATACTGTACCAGTTGTTCAGCAATTTGGTATGCAAAAAGATACAGTTGCCTTAGCACTTGGATATGGACGTACGAATTCTAGTCCGCTGGCTAATGAGGTTGGAGTTAATGTTAATCCAGCTCTACCTATAAGCAGCAAAGGCAAGATTCAATACTTCAGAGATGATGTAACGGTATCTAACAAAATTGGAAAAGAAGAAAACTTCTCTTGTGTACAATATCACCATACTTATGGTGTGAAAGCAGAAGACGAAGCTACTGGCGAAACAATAAATGCGGATGAAGCAGCAGCAATTACTGCGACTTATGGCTTAGTCAAGCAAGGTTACCAGGGAAGTATTACTGATAGATCGGTAATCTATACGAGTACTCTCAAAGAATTAGATGGCAGCATAGCTCATCTTAAAGAAAAGAGGGATCATGCCGAGCACTTAAATCAAAATACGATTTATCCATATGATGAATTCACTGCTGATAAATATTCGCAGGGACATCACTGGGGGATGCACGTAGATCTCAACTCTTGTACAGGTTGTGGAGCATGTACTGTAGCTTGTATGGCTGAGAACAATGTACCAGTTGTAGGTAAGAGGGAAGTGAGTAGACACCATGAGATGACTTGGTTGAGGATTGATAGATACTACTATGGTGATTTAGAAAGCCCTAATGTTGTCTATCAACCAATGATGTGTCAACACTGTGACAATGCACCTTGTGAAAATGTATGTCCTGTAAATGCGACTAACCACAGCTCTGAAGGACTGAATCAAATGACGTATAACAGATGTGTAGGTACAAGATACTGTGCTAACAACTGTCCTTACAAAGTGAGAAGATTTAATTGGATGGATTATACGACTGCGGATCTATTCCCAGCTAACCAGCCAGGATTAGGTATTGATACAGATGTTCCATTCTATGCCGATGACTTGACGAGAATGGTATTAAATCCGGATGTTACAGTAAGGGTAAGAGGAGTGATCGAGAAGTGTAGCTTCTGTGTACAGAGAATTCAAGAAGGTAAGTTGACTGCTAAGACTGAAGGGAGAAGGTTAGAAGACAGCGATGTCACAACAGCTTGTGCAGCAGCTTGTAATACGAATGCGATTACGTTTGGTGATATGAATAATAAGAAAGGTGACTTATCTAAGAAATTAGATTCACCATTAAATTATATCGCTTTAGAAGAAATCAATGTAAGGTCAGCAGTGACTTATACAATGAAAGTGAATAATAGAGACGAATCACTAGACGCTTAGGTGACTCGAACTTATAATAATTAAGAACAAAGAATAAACTCAGATATATGAGCTCATATGTAAGCCCAATACGAGAACCTCTAGTAACCGGTAGTAAGACCTACCACGACATTACTGAAGATCTCGTATCACCAACTGAGAAAGCACCTGCGGCTTCTTGGGTGATTGGATTTATCCTTTCTATATCCGCATTAGCAGTCGGACTCTTCTGTATCGCATGGACTATCTGGCATGGTATCGGTACATGGAATCTGAATCGTACGATCGGTTGGGGATGGGATATTACTAACTTTGTATGGTGGATTGGTATCGGTCATGCAGGGACATTAATCTCTGCCATCTTACTACTGTTTAGACAGAAATGGAGAACAGGTGTGAATAGAGCTGCAGAGGCAATGACAATCTTTGCCGTTATCTGTGCTGCATTGTTTCCAGGTATTCACGTAGGTAGAGCATGGGTAGTGTTTTACTTCTTCCCATATCCTAATACAAGAGGTCCATTATGGCCTAACTTCAACTCCCCATTACTCTGGGATTTATTTGCAATATCAACTTACTTTACTGTATCTCTTTTGTTCTGGTATACAGGTTTAGTTCCAGATTTTGCAACAGTAAGAGATAGAGCTAAAGGAATCAGAAAAAAGATTTACAACCTATTATCATTTGGTTGGGTAGGATCTGCGAAGCACTGGCAAAGATGGGAATATCTATCACTAGTACTTGCAGGTGTTGCGACACCACTCGTATTATCAGTGCACACGATTGTAAGTTTTGATTTCGCTACTTCAGTTATTCCAGGATGGCATACAACGATATTCCCTCCTTACTTTGTTGCAGGAGCAATTTTCTCTGGTTTTGCAATGGTACTGACTTTGATGTTAGTCACAAGAAAGATTCTGAATCTCCAAGACTATATAACTATAGCACACATTGAGTCAATGAATAAAGTTATTCTTGCTACAGGTACAATAGTAGGTGTGGCATACTTAACTGAGTTGTTTATTGCTTGGTACTCTGGATATGTCTATGAGCAGTTTGCGTTCTTTAATAGAGCACTTGGCCCATACTGGTGGTCATACTTTGGTATGATGGCTTGTAATGTGATTACTCCACAGTTCTTCTGGTTCAAGAAGATTAGACGTAGTATTTTCTGGACTTTCTTATTATCAATTGTTGTTAACATCGGAATGTGGTTTGAACGGTTTGTCATTATAGCCACGACTTTAGCAAGAGATTACTTACCATCATCTTGGAGTTACTATTCACCTACATGGGTAGAGATGGGAATCTATATCGGTACATTTGGACTATTCTTTACACTTTACCTTTTGTTTACAAGAGTAGCACCAGTTGTTGCAATAGCAGAGGTTAAGCACATTTTGAAGTCTTCTGGAGATCAATATTCAGGTAAGGCAGATCCGGGTCACCACCATGTAGATGTGCAAGAAGATCCAAACTTTATCTCATACTTGAGTGGTTCATCATTCGATTATGCGAAAGATAAAGATGGCAATCTATCTTATGCAACAGTTACAAAAGATACATCATCAACTGCAGCAGCTGGCACAGCAAAAAAGTCTGAGTCTGTTACGTCTAGCAAACCAGATGATTTGAAGAAGTTAGAAGGTATAGGTCCTAAGGTTGCTTCAGCATTAATAGCAGCAGGGATAACCACTTTCTCTCAATTGTCAGAAACAGCTATCGATAGACTTCAGCAAATACTTGATGAAGGCGAAGGGAACTTTATGGGTAACAGTCCTGAGTCATGGCCTGAGCAAGCCAAGTTAGCAGCAGAGGGAAAATGGGATGAGTTGAATGACTTGATGGATAGATTAGACGGAGGTAAATACTAGTAAGAACATTATTAATATTCATAACAAAGCGCTTAAGTAGCATTTTTATGGGAGCAAAGAAATTAGTTTTTGGATTATACAATGACGAGGAAGTACTTCTCGAAGCTGTAAAAAGTGCTAATGCAGAGCATATAGATATTTATGATGTGTATTCTCCATTTCCGATACACGGTCTTGATCCGTTACTTGGATTAGCAGAGTCTAGATTACACATAGCTGGATTCATCTATGGTATGCTTGGTACACTTACAGCATTCTTAGGAATGTCTTGGATTTTCACTAAGGACTGGCCGATCATATTTGGTGGTAAACCTTATTGGGCTGTACCATCTTTTATTCCGATTACTTTTGAGGTAACTGTATTATTTGCTTCTATTGGAATGGTTGTGACATTCTATATTATTAATGGTCTAGGACCTGGTGTAGAAAATACATACTTGCATGATCGAATTACAGATGATAAGTTTTGCTTAGCATTTGATAGTGACAAGATGACTAACGCTGACGCTGAGCAATTCTTTAGAAAGACTGGTGCTAGCGAGGTACATGAAAAAGATATTAAATAAGACAGGAAACATTCGAATGAAAACAATGATATCAATACGGCACTTTTTGATGATTGCATGTTTTGCAGTTCTTATAGCCTGTCAGAAACCAACTGGTAATCAGACTGGAAGTGAGTTTATGCCTGATATGGCACACTCTATTGCATACGAGGCTAATTACTCTAACTATTACTATAATAATACTTGGAGTTCAGAGGAAGAATACGAAGACTTTGCAACACCGCGAAGTCCAGTTGCTGGGACAATTCCACATACCGGTGGGTCTGCTACTTATGCATACGGAAACAGTGAAGAAGAAAGATCTAGAGCCATTGCGGAATTGGTAAGCAATCCTTATCCAATCACTGAAGCAGGTCTTGCAGAAGGAAAGAATCTCTATGATATCTTTTGTGCAATATGCCACGGACCTAAAGGAGGTGGTATGGGATATCTTGTCAGAGATGATGGAGGTGTTTATCCAGTACAACCAGCTAATTTCTTATTAGACGAGCACTTAAATGCTTCCAATGGTAGATACTACCATGCCATTATGTACGGTAAGAACCTTATGGGGTCATATAAGGACAAAATGAATGAAGAAGAAAGATGGCAAGTGATTCATTACATCAGATCACTTCAAGCAAAAGAAAAGAAGTTAGCATACAATTCAGAAGAGAATACGTTAAACGCAAGTTTTGGTACCCCTGTAGTTAATGTGGAACAATATGATGCACATAATAATGTAGATGAGTCACCAGCTCATCATGATGGAAACCACGATGATAAGCATAACGGTTCTCATAATCACGACAATCATCATAATATGAATGATGGTCATCACGATGATGGCAATCATGATGATCACGGAGAGCACTAAGAATTATTTTGAAGAACGAATTATTTATCGACTAGCATAGAAGAATGGCACATTCAAACGATACACATACTGCAGCAGTACCTTTAGTAAGGAACTTTGACTTCACAGGAAGGATGAAGGTAACTCTGCTTGTCGGCATAGTGATAGGTGTACTATCAATGTTACTGACGTTTATTGGTGACGATCACTCTCACTCTAGATTTTGGTCTAACCTTCTACACAACTCCACGTTCTTTACTGGAATAGGGTTGATGGCTGGATTCTTTATGTGTGCAAGTATTACTGCGTGGGCAGGCTGGTATACTAATTTTAAGAGAGTATGGGAATCTATGTCTCTTTTCTTAGGTGTTGGTTTGATTTTTATGCTTGTAATTGCACTTGCAGTATGGATGGGGTGGAATGATCTCTATCACTGGAACGATGCTAATAGCGTTGCTACAGATCCAATACTTAAAGGTAAAGCAGGATTCTTGAATAGAGGTTGGTATCTATTTGGTACGATTATTTTTGGAGGACTTTGGTACTTTGTCCTAAGCAAGATTAGATCGTTGTCATTAGGTGAAGAAGCGGATGGCGGTTATGGTGAATTCAGGTGGCACGATAGGATTAGAGTATATGCTGTAGCTTACTTGCCTTTAGCAGGATTTGGTAGCGCAGCCATGATATGGTTATGGATTATGTCCGTAGATGCTCACTGGTATAGTACACTCTTTGCATGGTATACTGGAGCTAGTTGGTTTGTTTCAATGATATCAGCAACAATCTTACTAATTATTTTCTTTAAAGGCAGAGGCTATTATAGCAATGTATCACACGAGCATGTACACGATTTAGGTAAGCTACTTTTTGCTTTCAGTATATTTTGGACATACTTATGGTTCTCACAGTTTATGCTTATTTGGTATGCGAATGTCGGAGAGGAAACAGGATACTTTAAACACCGAATGGATAATTATCCAATTCTATTTTATGGCAATTTAGTTGTAAACTTTGTTCTACCATTCTTTGTTCTTATGAGAAACAGTACGAAGCGTAAGTTTGGTATCGTAGGATTTATATCTGTAATAGTATTTATAGGACACTGGTTAGATTTCTTCTTGATGATTAAGCCAGGTGTATTACATACAACACACGAGTTAAATGGCCACGGAGGACACGGAGCAGAACACGGGGGTCACGGACACGAGGCAGTAGGACATGCTGCAGAACATGGACACGAAGCAGTCGCTCATGCTGGAGAGCATGTAAGCCACTTTACTTCAGGATTTACTTTACCAGGATTTTTAGAAATAGGGACATTCATTGGATTCTTGAGTTTATTTATATTCTTCATCTTATGGAGTATGTCAAGAGCTACAATGCAATCTGAAAATGATCCATACTATTACGAAAGTGTACAACATCACACTTAACATATTTATTTAATTGTCTTAGAAAACGATATTCTTAGAATAATATAACATGATAGGATTAGTCATATTTGGAATCATAGCTCTCATCGCTGTTATCATCGTACAGTTGAGCAAGGTGTCAGACCTAGCTTCTGCGATAAAGGGAGAGGAGTCAGCAAGATTGCAATCAAATAATAGAACAGCATTTTGGCTTGTCATTTTTATGATAGTCTTTTTGGTTTTCTGTGTAGTCAGTGCACTGTATTACAAGAATGTAATGCTAGGGTATGGGCCTCTAACATCAGCATCGGAACATGGTGGTAAGATTGATGGATTGTTTAATACAACATTAATAGCTACGGGTATTGTATTCGTCTTGACGCAAATTTTACTCTTTTGGTTCTCATACAAATACAGAGAGCAGAAAGGACATAAACCAGTATTCTTTGCACATAGTACTCAATTAGAATTATTGTGGACGGGTGTGCCAGTGGTAGTGATGACTTACTTGGTTGTAAGTGGATTATTCGTTTGGAATGACTCAATGGCTGACGTAGCTGCTGGTGAGGAAGTTATTGACATAGAAGCAACAGGGTATCAATTCGCATGGGATATCAGATATCCAGGGCCAGATGGAAAAATAGGTACAAAGAATTTTAGATTAATTGAACCAGGGATCAACCCATTGGGACAAGACTGGTCTGATGAAAAGAACATTGATGACTTTATGGCATCGGACATTGTTTTACCAGTAGGTAAAAAAGTTAGAGTGTCGATTAACTCAAAAGATGTCCTACATAACTTCTACCTACCACACTTCAGAGTGAAAATGGATGCGGTACCTGGTCTACCTACTTACTTTGTATTTACACCGACTAAAACAACCGAAGAGTTCAGGCAGCAGTTAAAGGACTATCCTGAGTTCCAAGTGCCGTTTGATGATATTGATCCTGAAGGACCACAGAGATGGGAGATGTTTGACTTCGAACTAGCCTGTGCAGAGTTGTGTGGAAAAGGCCATTACAGTATGCGTAAGGTGGTACGAATTGTTGAACAGGAAGAATATGACAGATGGTTGGCTGATCAATCTTCTTATTATATGGACAATATTAGAAATACAGATGATGATCCTTTCAAAGGGGAATTGTTAGGTTTTGAAATTGGACGTAGGAAGAATAGTTTGAAAAATGAATTTATCGATATAGTTGATAGTGATTCTGGAGAAGGTACAATCAACTTGGAATACGTGTTTTTTGATACTGGATCAGCTAACTTAAAAGATGATTCAAAGTATGAGTTAGACAATGTAGTTACATTGCTCAATGAGAATCCAGAAGTAATATTTGAACTTGGTGGACATACAGATAGTCAAGGAGATGATGCATCAAACTTATCATTATCTCAAGCTAGAGCTGATAGCGTTGCAAGTTATTTAGCTGGCAAGGGTATTAGTAACGACAGATTTACTGCACGAGGATATGGTGAGGCTGCTCCTGTTCAAGACAATGATACAGCAGAGGGTAGACAAGCTAACAGAAGAACAGAGTTGAAAATTTTATCTAAGAAAGAAGGTTAGACAATTTTTTAAAAATGGCAGAATTAATAACAACATATGACACTGACGTTATCCTCGCAGAGCAAGGATATGACGACAAGTTTCATGAACACCACCACGGGGACAAATATCAGTCTGGTTTTATACACCACTATATCTTCTCAATGGATCATAAGATTATTGCAAGACAATTCTTAATGACAGGAATTTTCTGGGCGATAATTGGGGCAGCAATGTCTATTATTTTTAGAATTCAATTAGGATACCCTGAAGAAAGTATGGCTTGGCTCAAGCCTTTACTAGGAAAGTGGATCGTAGTTGATGAGGCTGGTATCGGTACACTTGCACCTGAGTTTTACTATGCACTAGTTACGATGCACGGTACAATACTCGTATTCTTTGTATTGACCGCCGGATTGAGTGGTACTTTCAGTAATTTACTTATTCCACTTCAGATTGGAGCAAGAGATATGGCATCACCGTTTCTCAATATGTTATCATATTGGTTCTTTTTCCTTGCAGGAGTTATTATGTTTTATTCACTATTTATCAGTACAGGACCTTTCTCAGGTGGATGGACAGCCTATCCTCCGCTGAGTGCTCTACCACAGGCCTCGACCGGATCCGGCACAGGTATGACACTGTGGTTAGTAAGTTTGACACTCTTTGTCGTTTCGGTTCTACTCGGTGGAATCAATTACGTGACAACAGTATTGAACTTGAGAACACAAGGAATGACAATGTGGAGAATGCCATTGACAATATGGGCTTTCTTTGTGACTGCTATATTGGGTATCTTATCATTCCCTGTATTAGCTTCAGGGTTCTTTATGTTAATCTTTGATAGAAGTCTTGGTACAAGTTTCTTCTTGAGTGATATATTCATAGAAGGTCAAGCACTCGATAGAGTAGGAGGTACTCCGATTTTATATCAGCACTTATTTTGGTTCTTAGGACACCCAGAGGTATATATTATTATTCTTCCTGCAATGGGTATAGCTTCAGAAGTTTTATCTGTACATGCTAGGAAACCAATATTTGGATACAAAGCGATGGTTCTTTCAATCCTTGCGATTGGATTCTTGTCGTTTATCGTTTGGGCTCACCACATGTTTATGTCTGGTGTGAATCCTTTTATATCTAACTTCTTTGTCGTATTTACCCTAATTATTGCAGTTCCATCTGCGGTAAAGGTTTTCAACTGGATTACCACCATCTGGGGTGGAAATGTTAGACTGAATTCAGCCATGTTATTTGCTATTGGTTTTGTTTCAATGTTTATTTCAGGTGGGTTGACAGGTATCTTTTTAGGAAACTCTGCGATTGATATCCAAATGCACGATACCTACTTTGTAGTTGCTCACTTCCATATTGTAATGGGTGTAGCAGCGTTCTTTGGTATGTTTGCCGGTGTATACCACTGGTATCCGAAGATGTTTGGAAGATTTATGAGCGAAACAATGGGTAAAATACACTTCTGGGGGACACTCATAGGTGCATATGCAATATTTTGGCCTATGCACTACATCGGTATGGCAGGTGTACCTAGAAGATATTATAGCTTCGATTCATTTGATGCGTTCAAGCATTTCACAGAATTGAATAAGTTTATCACGATAGCAGCTGCTGTTGTATTTGTTATTCAATTATTGTTTGTACTAAACTTCTTCTATAGTATCTGGAAGGGTAAGAAAATGACTTCAAGAAATCCATGGGAGGCAACAACACTTGAATGGTCTACACCTATAGAGCCTATTCATGGTAACTGGCCTGGCAATATTCCTTCTGTTCACAGATGGGCATATGATTACAACAAGGACGAAAGAGAGTATGTGCCTCAGTACATACCGATGGTTGAAGGTGAAGAGGAAGATCATTAATACTATTGCTTCAAATTAATAAAAGAAGTAGTTGAAACAGAATCCACATATAACTAAGCAAACCACCAAAACGGTAGCTGTCAAAACTAGCGCAACTAAAAGTGCAGCTAGTAGAGGCTTACTAGGTGATATTGCATCTTTGACAAAGGCTAAACTTTTGTTGATTGTGGTTTTGTCTTCTATTATGTCATATATGGTTGTGGCTGGAAGCACAGTTTCAATTGTGACATTAGTTATGCTTGCGATAGGAGGTACGCTTGTCACAGCATCAGCAAATGCATTAAATCAAGTTCTTGAGAAAGATTATGATGCATTAATGAAGCGAACAGAGGATCGTCCACTGGTCGCAGGTACAATGACAAGTTCTACAGCTGTTTTGATTGCTGGCTTATCAGGAGCAGGAGGATTAATTGCACTTGCACTCATTAACCCGATAGTTTCTATGTTAGGTGCTATTTCTTTAATGCTTTATGCATTTGTTTATACACCGTTAAAAAGGTACTCTACTATTTCAGTAGCTATTGGAGCTATACCAGGTGCTCTTCCAGTTCTTATAGGGGCAGTTGCTCACGATGGTACATTTACGTTATTGGGATTATTTTTATTCTCTATACAGTTTTTCTGGCAGTTTCCTCATTTCTGGGCTATTGGCTATCGTTCTTTTAAGGATTACAGAAAAGCAGGTTTTGAATTGGTTCCATATAATTCAGAATCAGGAAACATCGATCCATGGATTGGTAAGTCTTCCTTATTGTATTCTATTTTATTGATTTTAACAATTGTAGGAGCATATATGCTAGGTGTTATTGGGATGATACCACTAATCAGTTCTTTAATTCTTGCAGTTGGCTATTTGTTCTTCAGTTATCAGTTTAGTAGAAATTTGTCTGATACGACAGCAACAAAGTTGATGTTGTACTCATTTAGTTTTATGCCCATTTTCTTACTCATCTTCATAATATTTTAGATATGTCAGATTTGAGTATAAACCCATCGTACAGAAGTAAGATACACCCAAAGAAATTTGCTTTATACACTTCATTTGCATCGATTACTATGATGTTCGCTGCATTTACGAGTGCATACATTGTTAAGCAAGCTGGTGGTAATTGGTTAGAGTTTGCCATTCCTACACAGTTTTATATTAGCACTGCTGCCATTTTGATGAGTAGTGTCGTCTTGCATTTATCTCTTAAAGGATTCAAGCAAGGAAATCAAAACAGACATAAGTATGGTATGATTGCTGGGACTATATTGGGTATAGTCTTTATAGCGATGCAATGTTCAGGATGGATGACATTGGTAGACAATGGTATTTACCTTAAAGGAAATGCTTCAGGTTCATTCTTTTACTTAATTACGTTAGTTCATGCGCTGCATATCATAGGTGGTATTGCTGCCTTATTCGTAGCGCTATATCATACATTTACTCTCAAGTTTGAGGCTACACCACAACGGATACTTCGGTATGAATTGACAGTACATTATTGGCATTTTGTCGATGTATTGTGGATTTACCTATTGATGTTTTTAATTTTTATAAAGTAACTACAGAAGATACACGATAAGCTATGGCTGATATAAGTACAATAGATCCAGTAGAAAAGCACGATCACGATCATCACGGTCACGAGGATCATCACGAAGAAGATGCAACATGGGATGGAGGTGGAAGACCCTTTAAAGCTTCGTATGGTAAGTTGATGATGTGGTACTTCTTATTATCTGATGCCTTCACATTCGCAGGTTTTTTGATTGCATATGGTACTCTCAGAGTAAGTATGAATACGTGGCCAGTACCAGATTTTGTATTCAGTACTTTTCCTGGTGGGTTACATCATAAGCCATTATACTTTGTAACGGTGATGACCTTTATTTTACTTGCTAGTTCCTTTACAATGGTACGTGCAGTGCAGGAAGGACATAGAGAGAATCAGAAAGGTGTAGTAATATGGATGCTATTTACTATTCTTGGAGGAATGGCGTTCCTGGGATGTCAAGCATGGGAATGGAACACATTGATTAATGGTGAACATGTATCTATCACGGAGAATCCTTTTTCTGCTCATACTGAAGCTGGAGTATATCTAGAAGGTGATGGATTACCGGCAGATGACCCAATGCATGCAATAGATAAAGGTGACACTTTTGAAGCAGGAGAACCTTATTTGATACATCAACATAATGGAGAGTGGCACCAGTTAAAGTATGAAGTGACTGAAGGTCCTGATAAGGGAATGACGAAACAACAATCTTTAGGTCCTAAAGCCTTTGGTGCATTATTTTTCTTCATTACTGGTTTCCACGGTTTCCACGTATTGTCAGGAATTATTTTCTTAATCGTGATTATGGTTAACTCAGCATCTGGCTTGTATGTAAGACGTAAGAATGGGTATGAGATGGTTGAGAAGATTGGCCTCTATTGGCACTTTGTCGATTTAGTCTGGGTATTTGTATTCTTAGTTTTCTATCTACTTTAGAATAGATTGTTCAGAAGCGAATAGTATTATAAAATTTAAATAGAGGTAAAGAGAAATATAATGGCACATCTCACTTATTCAGAATCAAAGCGAAAAGCAGTAGTAATTATATCTATACTTGGGGCGATTACTATATTCGAGGTAGTATTTGCACTTTTAGGTAAAGGGCATATCAGCGAGAGTATTAGTTTTCCAATTATTATCACTGCGGCAGTAATGATAATCTTAAGTCTAGTTAAAGCATATCTCATTGTGTATGAATTTATGCACATGAAGTATGAGGTTCCAGGAATGGTGAAATCGGTACTACTACCTATGCTATTATTAGTATGGGCGATCGTTGCATTTTTTAGTGAAGGAAATTACTGTAAAAGCAATAGAGCAAAAAGTAAAGAACATGCCAAGTACAAACTTGAAAAAGCGGCACAGGGCAGTTTACTCTATGACCTAGAAACGAAAGAAATATAAGTTTAAAGACGAACTCTTAAAAAGTTCGTCTTTTTTTTACTTCCTCTCCAACCAATGTACCTTCTAACTGTTTAACTATTAATGAAATATTTTAAATCAGCATTGATCTTTTCGTTATTGGTATTAGTGCCTCTAGGCTCATGGTACTATTTAAAAAAGGGACTAGATTATCGTAAGGATGCATTGGTCAAGTTGAGCGGGAATACCTCCATTTCTGATATATGTGAGACAGCGGAAGTTTACAGAGGAGAAACCGTATTACTCGCACATGTCAATAATACACCCACTTATAGAGAGGATTTATCTAAAGTCATGAGTGAGTTTGATGATGTTCCTAATTTTAAGTGTCTGATCATCAAGGACACTTTTTTGAATAATGCTCAACAAAATTTTACTAACCAATTTAGATTCCAATCCAATAAAGAAGCATGTAACTATGCCTTTGCGGATTTGTCATTAATCGATACATCAGGCATCATACGCAGAACATACACTGCAGATGAGAAGGGATATATCGAAGTCATCGAGCACTTAGCTATAATTTTACCATCACCAGAAGAAAGAGATATAAAAATTAAAAGTTATGAAACAAAATGATGATTTAAGGAAAAAATTGGACATCGGGGCGTATATCGTTTCAGTGGCCGTGATCGGATTAGTGATTGCAATGCGTCCTGCAGAACGTTTTCATGTAGATATCGATCTTACATTCTTACCTGCATTAAATGCAATTATCAACTCAGTTGCAGCGGTATTCTTGATAGCTGCTTTGTATTTCGTTAAGAAAAAAAATATCACAGCTCACCGTAATATGATCTTTGGAGCCATGACTTGTTCCGGGTTATTCCTCTTATGTTATGTCCTATATCATTTTACAAACGATGAGACTTCCTATTGTGGAGAAGGGGCGATGAGGACTTTTTACTTTTTTATTTTAATAAGCCATATCATTCTGGCGGCTTTATCTCTACCATTTATCTTACTTACGTTTAGTAGAGGGATCAGTTTTACGGTAGATAAGCATAAAAAAATGGCTAGATGGGTTTATCCGATTTGGTTGTATGTGATGCTTACAGGACCTGCAGTATATTTGATGTTGAGACCTTGTTACGGATAGTTTATATTTGAATTATGAAAGCAAATTTCTGGAAATATAGTGTGGTATTTATCCTCATCATCCTATGCGTTATGATCAGTGTGGATCTCGATGCACAATGTCCGATGTGCCGTATGGCTGCGGATTCTAATCTTAAAGATGGAGGAACAGAGGGTAAAGGACTTAATACCGGCATACTCTACATTCTCGCAATGCCATATACTCTAGTGATGGTTATGGGATATATCTGGTACAGAAATAAAAAAGAGGTAGATCTCTCTGAGTCTACCTCTTAATATTATCTAGAGTATTGCTTGGTCAAGTTATATGTTTTCAAGCCTATCTTGATTTATGACTGCTCTTAAAAAACCATAGCATATCCTATTCTAGCACTCACCGTTTTTTCTTTAAGGTTTAGATCAAAAGTCGTATCCTCAATCTTATTTGTAAATGCTCGGGTATATCCGATCTCTCCGAGAATCTTACCTCCATTGTACTCATAGGCGATGCCTGCTGCGATTTCTCCAGTATAGACGGTCTTCTGTATTCTTTGACCATAATCGATCGGAGTATCGCTTAAAGTAATATTTATAATAGAGTTTGCTATTGTTTTATAGTTGCCTCCTAATCCTAGATTTGCAGAGGCTCCAGTTTTAATATATACATCTAGTTTATTTATAGGATAAGTATACTGTAGATAGAGCGGTATACGCATGGATGTTTCACGATATCTTAATTCTACACCTACAGGGATGTCTATACCCGCTAGATTAAATGAAGTACCTTCTTTAAGATCAAAACCTTTTTTCTGATAACTTACTCCAGTTCCTACAGAAAAGTACTTATCTAGACGATAACTAGCAGCGATCCCAGCAGAAGGATTGACTACATTATTTATAGTCGGAACGATATTGTCACTCACTCCGTCTATGATTGCAGAAGAGTTATCTAATCCCAGCTTGAGCTCGACCTGTACTTGAGCTCCTACTGTGATGACTAATAAAAGGGAACTTATAACGAGGAATAATTTCGATTTTCTCATGACTCTCTATTTTAGTGATTAACAATAGTATTTATTGTTATCTAGAGCGAGTACATGATCGGAAATATAGTTAGTAGAATGTTAAGACTAGAATTAATAAATTTAACCTTTAGAGATATAGCGGAAGGAGATGCCGTAATTGATAACGTATTCCATCTCTTCACTTCTGTAATAGGCAGGAAAAATATCCAACTCTAGATTGAGTCGCTTCCATATATTGAATTGAATTCCGGCAATAGGTCCTGCTCCGAAGCCTGTTTGATCTCCGATCTCTCCGATCAGGCCTGCTCCATAAAATAGATAGATATTATCAGCATCGAATACACGATGAATTTTCTGATACTGGATACTTGCTCCAGCTCTCATTTCTGTATTTTTAGAGTTGGTAATACCTAAAAATCCTGTCATTGCAGATTTAGTACCGGTATGTATCTTTCCTGTCCATTGAACTCCATTTCCAAATCGGAATCCCATAGCCGAATTAAAGTCCTGGGCCGAACTCTCATTTATCGAGAGGAAGAGAAAAATTGAAAAGAGGACTAGTATTTTTTTCAAAAAGATATATTAGTTCAAAATTACCTATTCAAGATATATCGAATAGCTCCATTAAATAATGGCTGGAAGTTGCTATCACCATTAAGAACAATCGCAGGTGCGATATCTAAACTAAAATTTAAAGGAATTTCTTCTAATCCGATATCTAATCCGAGAATCCAGCCTAAAGTAATAGCCGTATTTCCTGATTCCTGTCCTATACCTGATTCAAAAATCACGCCAGCCCCTGGACCATGATACCAATACACGTTAGAATCTCCTAATGATCTATGTTTTTCGAAATAACCGGTAATAAAAAGGTTTTTGTTCTCTCCTAAATCTAATCCACCGATAAGTTCTAGATAACCAGGTCCACCTGCATTTAATTTATAAGAAGCAACTAAACCGGTACCTCCTTTTGCACCTATGGCAGAAATATATTCTTGTCCGGAAAGGTTGAGCGATAATGTTATCGTAAAAATGATAAGTGTATATAATTTTTTCATGTCTGAAATTTTATTTGAGTTGACGAATAGATGATCTGTAACCATCCCAAAATAAAAAAGATTCCTCCAATCGGAGTAAGAGCTCCTATTAATTTAAGGTTATTTAGCCCAAAAACACTTTTTAAAGAGAGAATATAGATCGATCCACTGAAAAGGCATATTCCGATAACGAACATCCAAAAGGCCTTAATTAGACTCTTTTCATTGAAATGCAATGCCATTATCAATACGCAAAAGCTACTTATGGTATGTATAAAATGATAAAGTATGCCCGTTTTATAGCTCAATAATGATTGTGCTGATATCATTTCTTTGAGCATATGAGCACCGAATGCTCCTAGGATTACCCCTGTGCATCCTAGGATTCCGATAATAGCGAAGTGTTTCTTTAAATTCATAATTGCCAGTCTATTGCTTTTTTACCATGATCAACAAGATAAGTATTCGTTTTTGAAAAATGCCTGCATCCAAAGAAACCACCTCTTGCCAGTGGTGAGGGATGAGGAGCTTCTAAAACGATATGTTTAGATGTATCTATTAATGCCTTTTTTCCTTTGGCATAGTTACCCCATAGTAAAAAGACGAGATGTTCTTTTTGTTCTGATAATTTTACGATTACTGCATCTGTAAACTTTTGCCAGCCTAGTTTTTTATGAGAACCGGGACTTTTATGTTGGACCGTAAGTACGGCATTCAGCAGAAATACTCCTTGCTGTGTCCATAGAGTAAGTTCCCCATGATCAGGAACTTGGAAGTCCACATCTGTAACCAGTTCTTTATACACATTCTTTAAAGACGGCGGTACACGTTCACCCCGAGGTACAGAGAAACTTAAACCCATCGCTTGATTAGGTCCATGATAGGGGTCTTGACCGATAATGATGACCTTGACCTTGTCTAATGGACAGGCATTAAAAGCATTAAATATGCGATCGTTGGCTGGATAGATGATTTTGCCCTCTGATCTATCATTGCTTAAGCAGGAAAGAATGGTGCTCATATATGGGGCATCGAGCTCTTCTGAGAGTATTGCTTTCCAGCTCTTTTCTAAATGTATATCATCTGAGGTCATCGGATATAAAAGTACGATTGATTTATTTACTGTAATGCAAGAAGACCGTTAGCGATATCCATTGTGTTACTCAATCTAGGTACTTTGTTTTGTCCGCCTAATGCTCCTTTATGTTTTAGATATTTTCTAAAGCCATTTGATTTGATCGATATAATTTTTAAAGGCGATATGACATTACCATCTACAAGGTCTCGATAATGAAAATTTTGCTTCTTCATTTCATCATCTAGTATCCGCTCAAAGTCTTGGATAGAACTGCCTTCTTTTTCAAATTCGATCAGCCAGATATGTCTTTTCTGGCGGTCTGTGATTTCTGGAGCTACCGTAAATTCTTTTATAATTACATCTGATTTAGCACTAGCTCTTGCCATAACCTCATCTACATCTGATGCCACGATATGCTCACCGAATGCCGATATAAACTGGCTGATACGCCCGACCATTTTTATCTTGTATGGATCTAAGGATACAAATCGCACCATATCTCCGATAATCGATCCCCATAGTCCTGCATTGTTATTGATGATCAGTGCATAGTTTTTATTAAGTTCTACTTGACTCAAGGTCAATCGGGTAGGGCTTTCATTAAAGATCTCTTCGCTAGGAACAAATTCATAAAATACTCCACTATCTATACTGAGAAGTAAACCATCATCATCTTTTTCATCTTGGAAAGCAATGTAGCCCTCTATAGATGGATAGGTTTCTACATAATCCACTTTTTTGCCTATGAGCTTATCCAGTATAGGCTTATAAGGCTGGTAGTTTACACCTCCATGAATCACCATTTTTAAGTTAGGAAATACATCAGCGATTATTTTTTTGCCTGTTACTTCCAGTAGTTTTTCTAGATACATTACGATCCATGGAGGGATGCCTCCGATCATTCTCAGATCTAGCTTATGGGTTTCTAGGGCGATTTTTTCTATTTTGAGATTCCAGTCTGCGATTGCATTGGTCTCATAACTAGGTACTTGTAATGGACGTAAGAATCTAGGTATTTCATGATTGACGATTCCTGATAATCGACCGATCGGTATATTACCTGTCGTATCTAGCTTTGGGGATCCAGATAGAAAGATGAGCTTTCCGTCAAAGATATCCATATGTCCGTGCCGATAAGCATAATTCATTCCCGTCTTAATAGCCGACCGTATGTGATAAGGAATACTTTGATGTGATAGTGGGATATGTTTTATACCTCCAGTCGTACCTGCTGTCCCTACTAAGTATTTTGGTTTGCCAGGCCATAAGACATTTGATTCTCCATTTATGATACGTTGTATATATGGTTCTAGTAGAGGGTATGGTCTTAGTGGTACATTTTTAACATACTCTGCATGCGTATGGATATTTTTAAAATTATGCTCTTTGCCGAATGCCGTTTTCTCAGCAAATCGAATATTCTTCAATAGAATGGCATTCTGAATGTCTACCGCATTTTTGGAAGCGTATTTTATGTTTTTAAAAATGGAAGCAGCATATGGCTTGAGTAATAATGATTTCCAACCCACAATTTCTATTTTACACGATGATATAATCTTTTAATGCATTGGCTATTTTACGATCATTGGAAAGTCGAGGGACTTTGTTTTGACCGCCGAGTTTTCCGATCGACTTCATATAAGACTGGAAACCTCCTTTTTTTATTTTACGTATGACGAGCTGTTTTAGGATTTTGTCGCGGATGAGATCATCATAGTATATATTTTGAATTCTGACTTGGTCATCGATATCTTTTCTGAATTTTTGAATATCCTGTGGTTCTTTTTCGAATTCTATAAACCATTCATGATACGGAAGTTGTTTGTCTTCAGGAGTTACTTGCGGAGCTATCGTAAATTCAGTGACGGATACATTGTTTATTTTGGCTGCAGCCGAAAATGCCATTTCCACTTCCTTGCCGATCACATGCTCTCCGAATGCAGATATGTAATGCTTTACTCGACCACTTACGATTATACGGTATGGATCACGGGATACAAAACGTACGGTATCACCTATGTTATATCCCCATAGTCCTGCATTATTATTGATGATGACTACATAGTCTTTATCGATCTCTACCTCTTCTAATGACAATCTTATAGGCTTCTCTTTACTGATCTCCACTAGCGGAATAAACTCAAAAAATATTCCGGCATTGGTATTTAAGAGTAGGCCTGAACTATTATCCTGATCCTGAAAAGCAATAAATCCTTCAGATGCCGGATAAGTCTCGAAGGC
>CALISO010000013.1 GCA_938041445.1 uncultured Saprospiraceae bacterium | reverse complement strand
GGAGAATGAATACAAAGAACTCTTCGAAGAGGAGATGACAGAGAAGCATCTCTTTGTACGTGATGTAGAGATAGAGACCGATGTAGAGATGTTGATACCCGATGAGTATATCTCCAATATCCAAGAGCGACTCAACATCTACACTCAGATAGATAAGATCGAATCAGAAGAAGAAATAATTAAACTCCATAAAGCTCTAGAAGATCGGTTTGGTAAAGTACCCAAGCAAGTCGATGAAGTATTTAACGGACTCCGAGTCAGATGGATCTGTAAGAAACTCGGATTTGAACATGTCGTACTCAAGAATCAAAAGCTAAGATGCTATTTTGTCAAGAATGCCCAGTCACCATACTTTGAGTCTGACTTGTTCACCAAGATGATGACTTACATCAATAGCAATGGCACTCGCCAAGGTCTCACACTTAAACAATCCAGGACTTATCTGATTATGGTCAAGGAAGGTGTGAGGAGATTGAAGGATGTGGCGAAGTTGCTAGAGAATGTGTGGGAGGATGTGGAAGAGTAAGGGTAAGCCTAAGATTGAATTAATGATAGTGTAAGGTGTGGATAAACTTTGTGAATTTAAATATTGAGGACGTTTAAGTATGATTTAGGTAACAAATATGTTGAATTATGGATCACTTATCAGAGTTAGCCCCTTAAATATTACACTTTATGACTTGTATAACCCCTTATTTGTTACATTTTCAAAGATAAATAGTCCCGTATTTGTTACATTTATTCTGCCTTGTTGTAAGAATTGGATTATATTTGGTAAGAAGCAGTCATAATAATAGATGTTCAGAAGGGTCATAATGGAACGGTTGATTGAGTGGAAGAATAAAGAGAACAATAAGCCTTTAATTCTTCGTGGAGCTCGGCAGGTCGGTAAGTCAACACTTGCTGAAGAGTTGGGAAGTCATTATAAAGTATTTATTAGGCTGAATCTTGAGAGGCGAAGAGATGCTGTACTCTTTGAAGATACGGATGACATCCAATTCTTAATTGATAAGATAGCTCTAAGTCAGAATAAGGAATACATTCCAAAAAAGACCTTACTCTTTATAGATGAAATCCAAGAACTACCGAAATGTATAGCACTACTCCGCTACTTCTACGAAGATCTTCCTGACCTTGATGTCATAGCAGCTGGTTCATTACTAGAGTTTGCAATCGGAGACGTCCCATCATTTCCAGTCGGGAGAGTAGAACAGTTATCAGTCTACCCAATGTCATTTGCAGAGTGGTTAGAGGCTCTAAGAGAGGACCAAGCTCTCAAATACTTTCAGCAAACACCAACACCAAGTTTTGCCCATGATCGCTTACTTGAGTTATTCAATACTTATATGATTGTAGGAGGAATGCCAGAGGTTGTATCGACATATGTTTCTAGCGGGAAGATGATCAGTAGTTTACAACCAATCTACTCATCTATCTGGGATACCTATGTCAGAGATATTGAAAAATATGGTAGCAATAATTCTGAACGAGCAATCCTCAGACACATCATCGCAGTTGCACCAAGTGTACGAGACAGGATAACATTTGCAGGATTTGGTAAAAGTAATTATCGGTCGCGAGAGGTTGGAGAAGCATTTAGAAAGTTAGACAAGGCAGGTATCCTTAGACTGATCTACCCAACATCAAGCACTCAATTACCAATCCAACTCAACTATCGACGTAAGCCAAGAGTCCAATTTCTTGATATAGGATTGATGAATTATGTAGCAGGTATCCAAGGTGAGATGATCGGAGTCACTGATTTAAATTCACTTTACAAGGGATATCTCACTCAACATGCAATCACTCAAGAACTCATCTGCACACAACCAAGGATAGACTATTTGCCACCATTTTGGACCCGGGAATCCGCTAATGCAAATGCCGAAGTAGACCTCCTTATTACCCACAAGTCAATGGTCTATCCAGTAGAGGTTAAGTCGGGAGCTAAGGGGAGACTTCGTTCCCTCCATGAATTTATCAAAGTTAGTGATCAGAAAGTAGGACTGAGACTTTTAGCGAATGAATACTCAGTAGTCTCTGGAATAACTGCGGACAAGGTAGAATATCAGTTGATAAATATCCCATATTACGATGGGAGTAAGTTGAGTGGGTACATAGAATTATAAGAAAAATAGTCTTTCTAATCTATGATAGCATAACAAGGACGATTGATTGCTCGAGTCAAAGGAGTATCAACTATCCACTGTATTCACCTAGATGAAGGGATGTATTTACTCAAAGTAGTTGATGTAGATTCTGGAGATTTTATAGTAGAACTAGTCTCAATTGCAGTCAACATACTAAACGCATGATAGGTGTGGCAATTCATAAGTTCAACCGATGCCGCATAATGTACCATATCACTGAAGGATGTTTTGAATTGACATTATAATTCTAGGTAAACATTTCATATCTTTCAGTACTACAAACGATTCCTGAGATATGAAAAACTTATTCTTTGCTTTGTGCCTTGCTGTTCTAAGTAATACTTTTGTTAATGGACAAATAGTGGACATTCCAGATGTAAACTTCCTAGCAGCGTTGATAGGTGAGAATGTGGATACTAATGGAGATGGTCTGATTCAAGTCTCTGAAGCTTTATCAAAGACTAGTTTGAATTTCAACTATGATGACTTCGCTTCAGCTGAAGGAATTAATTCATTTGTCAACCTTACTTCGTTGTACGTCCGCTACAATGATTTACTCCAAGAAGTCAACATTGATAATTTAGACAAACTCAATAATTGTTACATTGAGAATAATGGGTTGTTGAGTAGTGTCCATATAACATCGGCGAGTTCTTTTTCAACTATTGAGATAGAGTACAATCCTATTATGACCAATGTTGATCTAGATATAGCTGGAGCGAATCGATTGCACCTAAGATACAATAATTCACTGGGTGATTTACAGATAGAGGGAAGTCCGACAATCAGTACAATGGTAGTACTGAGCAATAATTCTCTGACAGATATTGACTTTAGTTCTTTGTCAGATATCAATTCCTTGACACTTAACTCTAATAATTCTATAACCGCATTTGATTTTACAGGACTTTCAAACTTGACTACTTTGATTTTTGATTCTAATAATTCAGTAAGCTCAATTGATCTTGGTCCTTTGGTTTCTTTAACTAATCTAACAATTGATAGTAATCCATCTTTGCTTGATATAGATTTTGGTGAGAATCCATCGATTAATAGTTTTAGTTGTGTTGACAACCCATCTTTGAGTGTAATAGATTTTTCTTCATTATCATCGTTGACAAGCTTGACAATTGATGGCAACTCTTCTATCACTGCTCTAGATTTCACAGGACTTAATTCTCTTAGTACTCTTACTGTGAGAGAGAGTCCATCATTGTTGTCATTGGATGTCACTAATACACTTCCTAGCTTGACCACTTTATCAGTGATACAAAACAACTCTTTGACTAGTTTGAATCTCAGTGGTTCTGCTACATTACAATCGTTAACTATTTCTGATAATAATAACCTAGGCAGTCTAGACTTATCTAATCTAAATTCTTTGGCCACATTAAATGTGATCAGTTGTGGTTTACTTGATGTTATTAATCTAGTTGGCTTACCAAGTCTGTCTAATGTTGATTTAGATAATAACAATTCAGTTTCAAGCATTACACTTATTGACTTATTTATATTGACTACATTAACAATCGAGGATAATTCTACCTTGACTGATTTGGTCTATCAGAACCTCAATTCCCTCATTACGTTCACTCTTCGTGATAATATTTCATTGTTGAATTTTGATTTAGAAAACTTGCCATCATTGAATACTTTTTATTGCTATGGTAATGACGGTATTGAAGTATTGAGTTTTGATAATCTCCCTGTTTTGACAACTTTAGATTTTGATTATAATGAAGGTCTTCTAGAATTGCGAGTTGAGGAAATTCAGACTTTAAAAACAATTAATTTATATGGTCATACATCATTGCATACAATCTCTTGTAAAAATCTAAATTCGCTGACATCTCTGAGTGTTAGATTTGGTGGGTCACTTCAAGAGATAGAATTAGAAAATTTAAATTCGTTAAATGATCTAACTCTCAATAATCTTGGTATTAGTCAATTCGAACTGAGAGACTTTCCGAGCCTTAGTACAGTATATATAGAGGATGCTTTGTCTTTAGATTCATTGACGATATCTAGCTTGAACTCTCTCAACTATCTTTATCTAAGTGACTGTAATACCTTGTCTAGATTACAGATGGATACATTGAACTCACTGACTCGATTCAATATGAACCGATGTGCCTCTATGGAAGAACTAGACTTGAGTGGTTTACCTTCGCTTACTGACATTGACTTCAATAGTAACAATGTTAGATATCTCAATGTTATTGGCGTGCCTATCTCTGCAGATATTTATGTTTACAATGAAGATATAGAATGGATATGTGCTACACCTAATCAATTTGATTGGTTAGATTCAGAACTCGATCTAGCTGGTGTTATACTTGATCCAACTTGCAACTTTACTGGTTGGGGAGATTTCAAGCCAGTTTCACTTGGTCTTTATTTCACTGAACAAGATGATTGTGATGGCAATAGCCAAATCTTAGAACAGTCTAAGTTCAGTGTTATATCAGACGATCTCAATGTTATTGTTCAACCTGAGATTAATGCCTCCAATGCATATGACATTGATTTGCCACCAGGCAATTATATGATTACACCTTTATTTGACAACAGTTCTTACTTTAGTGTTTCTCCAGAAGTGTTGAGTTTAAATCTTGAATCAACTGACACAAGCGGTGAGGGAGAGTTTTGCCTCACATCTACTTCGGATTCATTGCTTGATGTATCAGTTCATATTATCCCACTTGATCTTGCGAGACCAGGATTTGAAATAGAGCATAAAATTGTTATTTCTAATAATGGGAATTTTACTACATCAGGAGAGGTGACATACTCTTACTCTGATAATCTAGTCACATATGTAGATTCTTCAGTGCCTGCTAATGACTTGAATGGAATGCTATCATTTTCTTATGATAACCTTAGTCCATTTGAGATGCAAGAATTCACAATAACTCTCCGGCTGAATTCACCAATGGACACACCTGCTCTTGATGGCGATGAAGTACTATATTTCAAAAGTATCATCACGGGACAAGGATTAGACAACAATCCAAGAGACAATAGATATGTGCTATGCGAGGAAGTGAGAAATGCTTATGATCCTAATGATAAAACTTGTTTGCAAGGTCCATACCTTTTAGAAGAAATGATTGGAGATTACCTCTCTTATAGAATAAGGTTCGAGAATACTGGTAATGCAAGTGCTGTAAATGTCAGAGTTATTGATGAGATTGATCCTGAGTATTTTGATATCACTACACTGACTGTCTTAGAAGCTTCTCATCTTGTATACACTCAGATAAGGGGTGATGAAGTAGCCTTTTTATTTGACGACATTTACTTGCCTTTTGAGGATGATTCCAATGATGGTTTTGTAATTTTCGAAGTCAAAACTTGGGATCACTTAAGTATCGAAGATAACCTGGAGAATACAGCTGATATTTATTTTGATTTTAATTTTCCAATTATTACCAATACGACATCAACTCAAGTTGTTACGGATACAGATATGGATGGATACATTCATCTGATAGATTGTGATGATAATGATCCTACTGTCAATCCTGGAGCTGAGGAGATACTTTATAATGGTGTAGACGATGATTGTGATCCAGCTACTTTAGATGATGATTTTGATCAAGATGGGTATGGTGTAGCAGATGATTGCAACGATGATGATAGCGACATTAATCCATCTATGGATGAGATTCCATACAATGGTATTGATGACGACTGTGATGCATCCACACTTGATGATGATTTAGATCAAGATGGTTATGTGCTCTTAGATGATTGTGATGATTCAAATGATAATATCAGTCCAGCTCTAGAAGAGATACCATACAATGGGGTAGATGATGATTGCAATCCTTTGACCCTTGATGATGATATTGACCAAGATGGGTACATTCTGTTAGATGATTGTGATGATACGGATGAAAGTATTTATCTCGGATCTGTATGCGATGATCAAGATGAATGTACTATTAATGATAGTATTGATGAAAACTGTAATTGTGTAGGACAACTACAAGATTCAGACGGGGATGGTATCTGTGATATAGATGACGATACAGAAGGTGATTGTACGCTAGGAGCTGCTTGTGATGATGGAGATATCTGTACTGTTCAGGACAAATATGATGCTGAGTGTAATTGTGCTGGAGAGTATAGAGATAGCGATGAAGATGGCGTCTGCAATGCAGAAGATTGTAAGCCATTCAATGCCAATGTCTACCCGGGAAATACTGAAATACCATACAACGGTCTTGATGACGATTGTGATGAAAATACGCTAGATGATGACCTCGACCAAGA
Organism: uncultured Saprospiraceae bacterium; assembly: GCA_938041445.1. Taxonomy (GTDB): domain Bacteria; phylum Bacteroidota; class Bacteroidia; order Chitinophagales; family Saprospiraceae; genus JAHDHH01. The sequence continues at coordinate 101,817 of CALISO010000013.1, read as the reverse complement.
CGGCTTTGTATTTAGCGATGACTGTAATGATGAAAATGAAGCAGTCTATCCTGGGGCAATTTGTAATGATAATGATGACTGTACGACTAATGATGCTTACGATGAAAATTGTGAATGTGTAGGACAGTTAGAAGACTCTGACAATGATGGTATCTGTGATGGAAATGACGCGACTAATGGCGATTGTGAGTTGGGTGCTTTATGTGATGACGGCGATGCTTGTACAATAGAAGATAGTTATGACTCGAATTGTAACTGCGTAGGAATATTACAAGATTCAGATAATGATGGAGTCTGTGATTCAGATGACAACACCAATGGCGATTGTGAGTTAGGAGCCAGTTGTGATGACAATGATCCCTGCACTATAAATGATAAATTTGATACTGACTGTAATTGTATAGGTACATTCCAAGATTCTGACCAAGATGGTATCTGTGATGCAGAGGACAATACCAATGGTAATTGTGAGCTTGGTGAGAGTTGTGATGATAGCAACGACTGTACTATTAACGATGCTATCGATTCTGATTGTAATTGTATAGGTGAACCACAAGATGAAGATCCAGGAATTTGTAATACAGACTGTGAAGTTGGTGATGTTGAAATTTGGGATTCTGCAATTTGTGATTGTGTAGTGTCAGAAGTTTCCGTTTTAGGTTGTACTGCATCTACAGCAATAAATTATGATCCATCAGCAACCTGTGATGATGGTAGTTGTCAATTTTTTGATTGTATAGATTTAGCGCTTAATATCGGTGAGGCTTGTGAGGATGGAGACATTTGTACTTTTAATGATACAATAGACGCTGACTGCAATTGTACTGGGGAGCAGTATCCTACATTCAATTATTACTTAGATGCGGATGAAGATGGTTTCGGATCGCCCGATTCAATGATTGTGCTTTGCAGTGAAGAAATGATTCCGATAGAATACATTGACAACAACCTAGACTGCGACGACACCAATCCAAATATAAACCCCAACGCTGTAGACATTCCTAATAATGAGATCGACGAAGATTGCGATGGACAAGATTTTATATCCAGCACATACGAGTTGGATGGTGAGCAGATCGAGATCTATCCTAATCCTGTAAGTGATATCTTGCGAGTCAGCTCTACTTTTATTGATTATCTAGATTTACAATTATTCGATACTCAAGGACGATTGATTGCTCGGGTCAAAGGAGTATCAACAATCGACTGTATTCACCTAGATGAAGGGATGTATTTACTCAAAGTAGTTGATGTAGATTCTGGAGATTTTATAGTAGAGCGAGTTATGGTTGTACGATAGTCTCAATTGCACTCAACATACTTAACGCAGGATAGGTGTGGCAATTCATAAGTTTAACTGGCTTTAATTTACTTAAGAATACCAACTTGACAATATGAAAAATACTACTTTTTTACATAGGCTGTTAATTGGTCTTTGCCTGTATCTATTCAGTCATATATTGATGTATGGGCAAGTTGTTCCAGAGGTTTGTGATAGTGGTATAGAGAATACTTGTCTTTGTGAAACCGCTCCCCTCCAATGTCCAGTTTCTGACTTAGATGGATTAACATATACAATGTCTTTATATCAACATGCCGAAGATGGTCCAGAACCTATGTGCCCAGGTCAAAGTGGTACAGTCTCCAATAATCCAACATGGATAGCATTTGCAAGTTGGTGTGAAGAGTTGACTTTGGAAATTTGCTATGATAATTGCACTGGTGGTGGATTTGTTGATGGGCTGCAAGCAGCTGTATATTCAGATTGCGGTGACTTGCCTGGCTCCATTGTAGGTGGTGGCTGTGCTACTGATCCTACAGGTTGCATTGACGATGGTTGCACAACCTTGATTCTTACTGGGATGACAGTAGGAGATACACATTATTTATTAGTAGATGGTTGTAATGGTTCAGCATGTGAAGTTGAAATTTCTGTTATTGAAGATTGCGGTGTTGAATTGAGCGATGAAGAGATAGTCTACAACGGTATCGACGATGATTGCAATCCATTGACATTAGATGATGACTTAGATCAGGATGGGTTTGATGTAATAAATGACTGCGACGACACCAATCCAAATATCAACCCCGACGCTGAAGATATTCCTAATAACGACATCGACGAAGATTGCGATGGACAAGATTTTATATCCAGCACATACGAGTTGGATGGTGAGCAGATCGAGATCTATCCTAATCCTGTAAGTGACTTACTTCAGGTAAATTCTACATCTAGTCTATCACTAGAGCTTAACCTATTTAATATCAATGGTCATTTAGTAATAAGTGTAGATAATGTCTCTACAATTGACTGCTCTCAACTAATTGAAGGAACTTATTTACTTAAAGTTATTGATGTGGAGTCTGGGGATTTTGCAATAGAAAGGGTTGTGGTTGTGAAGTAAGCTACCCAATGTCCCATTAACAGCAATGTCCAAAATACTTAGTTAAGATTTATACTTACAAGTGATATCTGCTTAAATTTATCAAGAGGATGTCCAGATTGAGGACAGAACATATACTATCAACCGATGAATTTGAGAACTGCAGCCCTATACTTCACTTTAGTCCTTTGTCTAATTTACAATGTGTCTTCGGCACAATTGGTTACTACACCGACTCAACTATCTGCAGCTATCAATGCTGCATCACCAGGTACTACCATTGTACTTGCTAATGGCACTTGGAAGGATGTCTTTATCAATATCGATGGGAAGAATGGGACTGAATCACAACCCATCACCATCACCGCTCAGAAAGCAGGTGAAGTACTTATGACCGGTAACTCTAGAGTCTATATGGAGGGATCGTATCTCACGGTGTCAGGACTCACATTTCAAGACCCTGAAAATCTAGTCGTCAGCGGTGGCGACATTGAACCTGTTTTCGAAATGAATCCTTGCAACTATTGTAAAATCATCAATAATAAAATTGATAGCTACAATGGAACAGAGGATCAAAAGCGAATGAAATTTAAGTGGCTATTCTTAGACGGGCAATATAATGAGGTTGCTTACAACACATTTACAGGCAAATATGGAATTGGAAGTTACATCAATGATAACCACGAGAATAACGAACCGGACTACCTCAGTATCCATCACAATTATTTTGCCGAAAGGACACCAATCGATGGATTGAATAATGATAATGATCAAGATGTGATCAGAATAGGTGTGAGTACCACTTCGATGTCAGACTCATATTCAGAAGTGTATTCTAATTACTTCTATCGGATATTTGGCGAGATAGAAATCATCTCCAATAAGTCTGGGCAGAACAAATACTACAATAATACATTCAGAGATAATTCTGGAATGTTGACCCTAAGACACGGAAATGATTGTGAAGTCTATGGCAATTATTTTTTCGGAGAAGATAATCCATCTGGAGGAGGAATAAGAGTCATCGGAGAAAGACACAAAGTCTACAACAACTACTTCGAACAAGTCAATTCTTTTAAGCCTAATGGAGCTTCTTCTAATGCAACTGGAGGAATCAATGTGACGAATGGTCGACAAAATTCTGAATTGAGTGGATACTTTCAAGTAATTGATACAGAGATAATCAATAACACATTTGTAGATTGTGATTATGCATTGAGAATCGGAACAAATGTAGGTGGTGACCTCAGTCTAGCACCTGTCAATCTCATAGTGGAGAATAACATTATGCTTAATACGAGTCTCAATCCTATGCAGATTCTTACTGCACCGATTGGTAACTCTAGCATCGAAAATAACTTTACTGAGCTCAATTCAACTGAATTGAATGATGATGGAATGTTCCATAGGATCGTAAGTGGTAGTTCGCCAGTAGATGCAGCAATTGGCAATTACGATTATTTAACTCAGGATATTCTGAATGGCGATCGTGATGGCAATGTTGATGCTGGAGCAGAAGAGTTTGGTGCCAATGGTACACATATTCCGTTTACATCTTTTGACGTTGGTGTCAATGTTGGATTCGGAGCAACAAGTAGTGTAGGGACTGGATCAGGAGAAGTGATCATCACAGAATATCACAACCAACCAAGGCTACCATCAATGACTCAGATTGCAGATGCATTGGCAGATAATCCAGGTAGCCCAAGTGAATTCCCGAATGAAAGTTATACAGAATGGTTTGAGATATACAACACAACGAATGCACCTGTTGTGATGGATGGTTGGATTATTAGCGATGCGTCTGACTCAGAGAATAGTGTGATGATTGATGCATTTACGCTTGAAGCTAATGCCTATGCCGTATTTTCTGGATTCAATATTCCAGCAGCACAAGGTGGATTAGAATTTGACTATTTCTACGATTATGGTAGCTTGAGTTTCAATAACGAAAGTGACTATTCAGAGCCGAATGCAACTACTTGTCCTGATGGTGTGATGATCACAAGAGGAGATGGATCACTTGTAGATGCTGTGAGTTATGACTATGGTTATGGAGAATACCTTGACAATCCTAATTCTTCTGAGTGTATGGATAACGAAATGATCATAAATCTTCCAGCTCAAGGGGCTCCACTGTACACGTCATTTATGCTCAATGTCAATCCAGCAGTAATGAATTCTTCTGCAAATGACTTGGCTGAGAATTGGTCTTATTCTACAATTGTCTATGATGCTGTAGGAGAGCAATTTGGAACCCCTGGAATTGCCAACGATGGATTTGTACCGCCAGAGATGAGTTCAGGAGAAGTGATCATTACAGAGTATCACAATCAACCATTAATTCCAACCCAAGCACAATTAGATGCCGCCTTACTTGTCAACCCGACAGTTGAAGATACCACTCCAAACGAAGCACATACTGAATGGTTTGAAATATACAATACCACAAGTATCACGATAGATATGAATGGTTGGACACTGACGGATGCGTCTGATCCATCACAGGTCACAACGATTGTCAACTTTGCCATCGAGCCATTTAGTTATGCGGTATTTTCAGGTTTTAGAATTCCTGCAGCACATGGTGGAGTGGAGTTTGATTATTTCTACAGTTATTCATCACTCAGTTTTAATAATGAAGATGACTACTCTAGTAATGGATCTACGGCTTGTCCAGATGGGGTTATTATTGCAAAAGGAGATGGTACTTTAGTTGACCAAGTTCGCTTCGATTATGGTTATGGAGAGTACATTGATAATCCGAATGCAATAGACTGTTCAGATTTCAGTTCTCCAAGTGGTATACCTGCTTCTGGCAGTCCAGTCCGAACATCGATGATGCTAAGCACCGACCCTGAAGTTCTCAATTCTATAAGTAATGATGTTGCAACGAATTGGTCATATTCTACAATTATTTATGATGAAGGTGGTAATCAGTTTGGTACACCCGGTATGCCCAATGATGGAGAAGATCTTTCAGACACTGGGACTGGTGAAGTAATCATTACAGAAATTTATAACAGACCAAAAAAACCAACCCAAGCACAACTCGACGCAGCCTTACCCAACAATCCTCCAGGTGCTGACTTGGTGCCTGACGAAGGACACACTGAATGGTTTGAAGTGTACAATACGACCTGTGACCCTGTTGTGATGGATGGTTGGATATTGACAGATGGCTCGAATGCAAATAATGTATCCATCATCAATGAGTTCACGATTGCTCCGCAGAGTTATGCTGTATTTTCTGGATTCAATATTCCTGAAGCGCAGGGTGGAATAGTTTTCGATTACTTCTATGATTATGAAAAACCAGGATTCAATAATGAGAATAATTATGCTGATCCAGGTGATACCGCTTGTCCAGATGGAGTCATTATAACTAAGGCTGATGGTACTTTAGTAGATGAAGTGAGATACGACTATGGCTATGGAGAATACCTTGGAAATCCAAGTGCAGGGAATAGTTGTAGAGACAATGAAGAAGCAATTGGTATTCCACCAGCAGGGAGTTCTTCTAAGATTTCATTTATGCTCAGTGTTGATCCATCAGTGATGAATGCTCGGGCGAATGACTATGGATTTAACTGGTCATTTTCTACCATCGTTTATGATTCTGCTGGTTCACAGTTAGGTACGCCAGGCTTACCGAATGATGGCTCTATGATAGATAACGATATTGACGCTGATCAAGATGGATACATTGCCGCTTGCGACTGTGATGATAGCAATCCAAATGTCAATCCAGACCAACAAGAAATTGTGTACAATGGTATTAATGATGATTGCAATGTCGCTACACTAGATGATGATCTCGATAGAGATGGTTATGTCTTGGCAGATGATTGTGATGACACGAATGTTGGAATTAATCCAGGTGCCATAGATATTCCTGATAATGGCATTGACGAGAACTGTGATAATGAAGATGCTACGGCAATTATTGATCTTGATCAAGATGGATTCTCTAATGATGTAGACTGTGATGATACAGATCCCGATATCAATCCTGATGCTATAGAGATTGCTTATAATTCTATCGATGAAGATTGTGATCCCCTGACATTGGATGATGATCTTGATGAAGACGGGTTTTTACTTGTTGATGATTGTGATGACAATAATCCTCAGATCAATCCAGGGGTAGGTGAGACACCTTATAATGGTATTGATGATGACTGCGATCCACTTACCTTAGATGATGATCTCGACCAAGATGGATTTGTATTTATTGCAGATTGTGATGATACAGATAGTGCAATATTTCCTAATGCCTCTTGTGATGATGGAGATAGCTGTACTATTGATGACGCCTACGATTCTGATTGTAACTGTGTTGGCCATTTCCTAGATTCAGACCAAGACGGAATCTGTGATGCTAACGATGAAACGGATGGCAATTGCGAGTTAGCTGGAGCTTGTGATGATGGTGACATCTGCACAGAAGAAGATAGCTATGATGAGAACTGCAATTGTATCGGCATATTTCAGGATGTTGATCTCGATGGTATCTGCGACGCAGAAGATGACACATTTGGTGAGTGTACAATTGGTGCAGCTTGTAGTGATGGCGATCCTTGCACCATCAATGATATATTCGATGAAGATTGTAACTGCTCTGGTCAAATTCAAGACATGGATGAAGATGGTATCTGTGATGCAGAAGATGACACAAATGGAGACTGTGAATTAGGAGCAAGTTGTGATGATGGAGAGATCTGCACGATCAATGATGTGTTTGATGCAGATTGTAATTGCTCTGGGCAATTTCAAGATACAGATAGTGATGGAATCTGTGATGCAGAAGATGACACAAATGGAGATTGCGAATTAGGCGCAATCTGTGATGATGGAGAGATCTGTACGACCAATGATGTGTTTGATGCAGATTGTAATTGCTCTGGTCAATTTCAGGATACAGATGAAGATGGAATCTGTGATGCAGAAGATATGACAAATGGAGACTGTGAATTAGGTGCATCTTGTGATGATGGCAATGAAAATACTGGAGACGGGACATTCGATGAAAACTGTAACTGTCTAGACGGAGAGTTGATAGACTGCCTTGGAGAAGTAGGTGGAGATGCAGTTGTTGGAGCCCCTTGTGATGACGGTAACATCTGTTCTATCAATGATGTCTACACAGAAGATTGCTTCTGCTTAGGCGACCCGCTCCCTCAGTTTACTTACTACCAAGATTTTGATAATGATGGATTTGGAGATCCAAATTCCACGATAGAGTTTTGCTCAGAAGTGATACCGATTGGATATTCTGATAATAGCCTCGACTGCGACGACTCTAATCCAGATATTAATCCAAATGCAGATGAAATCGCTAACAATACAATCGACGAAGATTGCGACGGTATGGATTTAATTTCTAGTATTCACGAACTGAATGGTAACGAAATCAATTTTTATCCAAATCCAGTTAAACATTTACTCCAAGTAGATTACACCTTGGGTAGTTCTCTCGAATTGCAATTGTACAATACCAGCGGACAACTTATTTTCCAAGCAGTAGGAGTATCTACAGTTGATTGTTCAGAGTTAAGAGAAGGAATGTATTTACTGAAAGTTGGTGATCATCAGTCAGGGGATTTTGTGGTAGAAAGGGTAGTTGTTGTAAGATAGTGTTATAGTGAGTATACGGAAAGGAGAAAGATGTAGTAGTTCCAAAAGTATTTATCACCACATCAGGGAATACCCCGACGAAACCTTTCTGTTAATCAAAGGTTTCCCTTCAAGAAATGCATCCGAATTAACTTAACTTTGAATCAACCTTTTAGACATAGGACATTTACCTTAGTCATACACCCTAAACTATTTTGACGAAAGTCTCTCACTATGATGAAATCCATTTCTTCACTTCTATTAATAATTTGTACTTCGTTACTTCCTAATGTTGTCACAATAGTGTCAGCAGATGCGATTACATCTATTGCTAGTGGAGAATGGCAAGATGCAAGCACCTGGTCCGATGGCAACATTCCAACAGTACAGGATGAAGTGACCATTGAGGCCGAACATACAGTTACACTAGCTGGGACAAGCTTAGCTAGAACACTTACAATTAATGGGACATTGACTCCAAGCTCTCATTCAGTTGACCATATGTTTTTACTTAGGACGGAGTGGATCTTAGTTGTTGGGCAACAGGCTAGGTTGACAATCGGGACAGAAGAGAATCCTTATCTCGGACAATGCCATATAGAATTGCTTGGTGTCAATGATAGTGATATGATTGGGCAGATGGGAGATAAGTTCATAGCGACAATGGGAGGTGGGGTCACTAGTTTACATGGAACTCCATATGACTCGTGGACTAGACTGGCAGTGACAGCTCAAGCTGGACAACGATCACTTCGATTAGATAAATCAGTCAACTGGAAACAAGGTCAGCAAATCATCATCACAACTACGACTCGAGCTAGTGATGAAACTGAAGTCCTTACGATTAGCAATGTTACACCTGATGGTAGGACAATAGAATTTCTAGAGCAACTTGCTTACTCACACTATAGTGGAACCCATGCTTATACCAATGGTAAATCTGGACCTGATTCAAAATCTTGGACAGTAAACTTAAGTGCTGAGGTTGGCCTATTGAGCAGGAACATTGTGATCAGTGGAGATGTCAATTCTGAGATTGATGGTTATGGAGGGCATATGATGACAATGGCAAGTGGAACGATTACAGTCTCCGATGTCGAATTCTATAGAATGGGACAACGACTCCACATTGGTCGTTATCCATTTCACTGGCACTTAGCGGGTGATGTCACAGGAGAATACATCAAAAATTGTAGCATTCACGAAAGCTATAACAGAGCAATAGTCATACATGGCACTGACTCTTCTATTGTCTCGGACAATGTCGTGTATAGGATAGCAGGTAGTGCTATATTTCTAGAAGATGGAGTAGAGCAGTTTAATCAGGTAACTCAGAATCTGGTCGCCAATGTCTTTGTCCCTCCCCATGCACCTGAGAATATAAACTTTGACGCTAATACACTTCCAGGTGGTATTGATAATGCACTAGGTATTGTACCATCGGATTATCAACGCCATCAAGATAGAGTGCAAGGGCCATCAGCTGTCTGGATCACTAATCCGAATAATCGAATAGATGACAATGTTGTAGCAGGATGTGATGGTGTTGCCTATTGGTTTGGATTACCAGAATCTCCTACAGGTCTTTCTGAAGGTAGTGCGATACAGCCCCGTAAGATACCTATTCTGTCCTTTACAGGAAATGTTGCCCACTCTGTCGGAACCGGACTTCATTTTGACCATAGTCATAATTCCACTCAAGAGCAAATTACCAATGCTCACTATACTCCAGAAGAAAATGGCGTTAGAATCTGGACTGACTTGAGTGACTTTACATGCTATCAAATGGATCGTGGATGGTGGACTCGTACCTCTGTAGATGCGGCAGGTAATATTACATTTAGAGACATAAAACTGTTAGATTGTACTGGTCCACAGATGATAGTAAGCTCTTGGAAAGGTAGGATGTATGATTGTTTGTTTGTAGGTGCTACACCCAACTTTCAAATTGATGAAGACTATGAAGGCTTCACCGCAGCGATCTCTTTATATGATGGTGGTTACGAAATATTTGATAGTCATTTTCAAGATTTTGATAGAGATCATATGTCTACGTTTGGATGGTTTGGTGGCGCAGCAGATCGGAACAATGACTTCTTCGCGAATTGTACATTCAGTAATACTATCACCTATAATGATGACTACATTCATAGACCTGTAAGGTTGGCAGGATGTATCAGAGATGTTGATGGGACAATTACTGGGATTCCACAGAGTACCATTGTACCTTCTCATCCTTACCTTATCGACGACGACAATTTTGAGCAGTTTGATACAGACTATATCGGTTATCAATCAACTCTATCAACTTATCCCGGGAAGGTAGAGCTCAAGGCTAATGGTATTGGAGGAGAAAACTCTATTTACTCAGAGTGGTCCGCGGGCCATGGAGTACACGGTAGTGTATGGGGTGCTACCAATCAATTTACAGTCTTCCATAAGCTTGGCAGAAATTATCTATTCCGATGGCTCAATCAGATAGGCGCATCTAATCAATTGGCATTTAGATATGTCCAAGATAATGATGTTTTAGATTGTAGGTTTGAAGGATCTAGTGAGCCACTTAATCTAGAAGGCTTTATTCAGAGTCAGAGTATAAGTGAGCTCTATGGTAAAATAGAAACTGGGTACTACTGGGATTCTCAGACAGAATTACTTCACGTAAGGTTAGTCGCTGAGAATGATCCAGAACCTAATGATGAAGTCTATGAGGCAAGCAAGGTTGTAAGAATTATCACGGCTTCTGGAAATACAATTCAAGCAAAAACAAATTACGAAGATCAATTTCTCCCTTACAGTGGTGTCCCGAATAGTATTAATGCTATTATCGAAGCAGAGCATTACGACTATGGAGGACAATATCGAGCCTACCTTGAGATGGGTGAGTTGGCTCCCAATCCAATTAATGCCATCTCAGAACCAGGTGGGCGATATCAGCCACATACTTCGGCAGGTGATGTGATCCGGCATGGAGAAGTGACAGAGCTTTCATATTCTGAGACTGGACTCTCTGGTAAATCAGGTATCCACAAAATTAGTAGGGGAGAATACTGGACATATACCTTCCACGTACCTCAGACCCAAGAATACAAACTCCAACTCAAGGTAAAGTCAGAATCTCAACGTTGTGGAATAGCATTGAATATTGATGGGGAAGAAGTGCACCAACAATCTTGGGATCTTAATGGCACTAAGTATCAACATGTCAATACAGAACCATTTATATTGAATGAAGGACTACACCATCTAAGGCTCACAGCGACAGAAGATGACTTTGAGATTGATTGGTATGCAGTGGTCAATACCTTCATCGGTTTAATTGATGATATGGCAGGAGATAATGATGGAGATGGTAAAGATTATGCAGAAGAGATAGCACTTGGCAGGAACCCATATCAAGTTTGTGACTTTGGATCCGAGTTTAATGAAGATGGTAATCTTGAAGATTGGTGGAGTGTTATTGGTATAGACCAAGATGAAGTATCAGGTGGAGTATTCAAAGGCGAAATGACATCAACTGATGGTTACCTTGTCAGTCCCTACACGACATTCGCTGGTGATAGTCTCGACTACATTCAGATAAAACTCAAGGCAGAAACAAATGGAATAACAGAACTTCTTTGGCAGAATGAAGATGGTAACTTTGGTGGTATTAGAAGTGAACAAATCCAATATACTGGTAATGGTGATTGGCAAGTTTTGACTTTTAGTCTCAAGGAGAATTCCAATTGGATAGGTCATACTATCTTTTATTGCCGTATAGATCCGATCAACCAATTAGGGAACGTTGAGATCGATTGGGTAAGAGGTGCTTGTGGCGATATTGTCAATACTTCTGCTGATGATGATGGAGATGGGAAGTCCTACAATGAAGAAATAGCATTGGGCCGAGATCCCAATTCGGCTTGTGATATGAGTACTGAATGGAACTCAGATGACTATGCTGAGAACTGGGGTGGATTTACTAATCTAGATAACATTAGTATCGTAGATGGTGTCTTCAAGGCATCCGCAAGTACATTTGACCCAAGTATCAATAGTCCTGATTTAGAGATCGATGGATCAGAGATCAAAGCAATCAAACTTAGGCTCAGAGCAAATGCTAATGGTAATGCAGAGCTATTCTGGAAAGATGCCAATGGCCAATTCAGTTCACAGCGACGAGCTGAAACAGAGTACACTGGCGGAGGTGATTGGCAAACTGTTATTTTCGATTTGAGTAACGATCCAAACTGGGTCAATGCGACTATCTATGGACTGAGAGTTGACCCTGTGACAAGTGAGACGGCATTTGAGATTGATTGGATAAGAGGAAGTTGTGTTACTCATATTAGTTTGACAGATGATCTTGATGGAGATAGTAAGACCTATGAACAAGAAGTCATTCTAGGAAGAAATCCATTTGATATTTGTGATTTTGGATTTGAGTTTGATCATCAAGATTCAGAAGGGTGGTCGCCATCTGCTACAGTCAATAATCTTTCAATACAAGCAGGTGACCTTGTTGGATTTACATCGAATAATGATGGCCATATTCTTAGTCCAGTTTTTGATTTTGAAGGAGATGAAGTTAGAGCTATCCAGCTTCGGATCAAAGCTAGTCAAAATGGTGTGGCTGAGTTGTTTTGGCAAAATGAAGAAGGGAGTTTTAGTGGCGCAAGGAGGATTGAGGCAGACTATACTGGCAATGGTAACTACCAAACAATCACATTTGAAGTCTATAGTGAAAGTCAATGGAACAATCATTCCATCTCTAGACTACGGATAGACCCAAGTAATCAAATCACAAGATTTGATATTGATTGGATCAGAGGATATTGCTGTACAACACCACCTAACTGTGCAACAGTCGGGACTTATACTGATGATGACCTTGATGGATTTGAAGCTAGCTTAGATTGTGATGACAATAATGATTTTATTAATCCTGGAAGCCTTGAAGTGCCTAACAATGATGTAGATGAAGACTGCGATGGCATCGCTCAACAGATTGATCAAGATGGAGATGGCTTCTCTTCTGATGTCGACTGCGATGATACTAATCCAGATATAAACCCTGGCCAAACAGAAATCCCAAATAATTCAATAGATGAAAATTGTGACGGGGTTATACTTGGAACTGATATGGATTTGGATGGCTATACATCTGACGTAGACTGTGATGATTTAGATCCAACAGTGAATCCAGGAACTGAAGAAATACCGAATAATGACATTGACGAAAACTGTGATGGTATCATAGAGAGCGACTTTGTTGATATGGATGGAGATGGATTTAATTCCACTGAAGACTGTAATGATGCTGACCCATCCATTAATCCTGATGCAATTGAGATTCCTAACAATGACATCGATGAAGATTGTGATGGGGTGGTGTCTATCATTGATAATGACCAAGATGGTTACAACTCAGACGAAGATTGTGAGGATGATAACCCTATGGTTAACCCAGGTCAAGAAGAGATACCGAATAATGACATCGACGAAAACTGTGATGGTATCATAAGCATCATTGATATTGATCAAGATGGATTCAATTCTGATGAAGACTGCGATGACTTGGATCCCGATATCTCACCAGCAAGTGTTGAGATTCCTAATAACCAAGTGGATGAAAACTGTGATGGTATCATAGAGGTCATTGATGCAGATATGGATGGGTACAACTCAGATGAAGACTGCGACGATAATAACCCTGACATCAATCCAGGTCAAGCCGAAATTCCAGATAATGCAATAGATGAAAACTGTGATGGCATTTTTGAAGGAATGGATATTGATGGTGATGGTTATTTTGGTGAAAATGATTGTGATGATCTAAACCCTAATGTCAATATTGACGCAATAGAGATATGTGACCTTATTGATAATAACTGTGATGGAAATATTGATGAAGGATTTACGCAAGTGACATACTATCAAGACTTAGATGGTGATGGATATGGTGATGCAACAATGCCAATCACAGCTTGCCTACAACCATCAAATACCGTACTCAACCCAGATGACTGCGATGACACCAATCCTAATATCAATCCGGCTTCAGCAGAAATAATCAATAATGCAATAGATGAAAACTGTGATGGCTTGATAGAAGTCATCGATAACGATCAAGATGGCTTTCACAGTGATGAGGACTGTGACGACAATGACCCTTTCATCAATCCTCTCGCAGTAGAAATCTGTGACAACATTGATAATAACTGTAACGGAATGATAGATGAAGGTCTTACGGTCTACACTCTCTTCCAAGACTTCGATCAAGACGGATTTGGTAATCCCGATGTTTTTCTAGAGCTGTGTGAATCCGCTGCTGATGGTTATGTAGAAAATAGCGCCGACTGCGACGATTCCAATCCCGACATCAATCCAGCTGCAGAAGAAATAGTCAACAACGCAATAGATGAAAATTGCGACGGAGTAGATCTACTCTCCAGTACTCACCAATTGGACAATGGTGAGATAAATATTTTTCCAAATCCCGTCCAAGACATCCTTCAAGTGACTTCTGATATCAGCAGTATTTTAGAAATCCAATTATTCAATACTAACGGTCAACTCATCTTCCAGGCAAACGGAGGAGTATCGATAATTGATTGTTCTCAATTACCCGTAGGTATGTACTTGTTGAAAGTGATAGATGTACAGTCTGGTGACTTTATTGTTGAAAGGGTAGTTGTCACTTCTAAGTAATGTCCTCAATAAAAACCAAAAGAGGTAACACTACCTAAGTAATGTCACCTCTTCTTGTATTTAAATTCGTGGTTTGGAAGCCTATATTACTTCTTTACTTTGATGCTACATCCAACAGCTTTAGTTTCTGTGACTGCGATATCTTCTCCTGCAATAAGTGAGTCGATAGCATCAGCTAGATATGTCTTCTCGACACTGGATGCATCTCTTGCACTATCATCGATGGCACCGATATACTCTACTGTGAAGTCACCACCATCATTGCTAAGTAAGTAGATGTGTGGAGTCTTAGTAGCTCCATATTGCGGATAGATATCTTGCTTCTCGTCCATCAAATATGGAAACTTGAATCCTTTCTCCTCAGCTCTGACCTTCATCTCATCGAATGAATCTTCCGGATATAGTTCAGGATCGTTAGGATTGATTGCAATGATAGGATATCCCTTTGCAGCATATGTCGCTTCTAGATCGTTGAGTCTATCTTCATATGCGATAGAGAATGGGCAATGATTACAAGTAAATATGATAATAGCACCTTCTTTATCGTCATAGTCACTCAGAGAGACCATTTCTCCGTCGATGTTCTTAAGTTTGAAATCTGGAGCAGTATCACCTACTGATAATCCTTGTGCTTGCATTGCGATAGCCATACCTATGATAGCTACAAAAGTTAATACATACGTTTTCATGAATGTCATTTGTTTATTTAGTTATTTATTAATTCGATCTTTTCTAAGAGTTCTTTATGACCAAGTTGGCCAACTTCAAGGTTGTAATTGTCACCTTTGATAAATTGGGTTACAGGGATATTGCCATCCCATTCTTTGCTCACCCTATTGATCCAGACATTCGGATCATCAACTAAGAGTACTACTTCTGGAGTTATACCTTTTTCCTCGATAAATGGAATCACACGTGATTCTAATGATCTAGGAAAGTCTAGAGAGACTAGGATCATCTTGAAAGGTCCATCCTTCATCTCATTATGCACTTCGATGAATTCTGGTAATTCTTCTACGCATGGTCCACACCAAGTAGCCCAATAATTGATCACATAAGTGGTGTCACTATTACTGTTCCAGCGTGCCTCTAGATCATCATAGGTTACAGTTTCTATCGATTGGCTTAAGCCAATACTTGATACAGTACTTATCAACAACCCTAGTATAAGGTATTTACTCATTTTCATAATACGATAACGCTTGTGGATTAGTATAGTTTGCTAAGGATTTGTTATTGTTTGTTAGTTTTTAGCTTCTTTGTACAATGTCATGCTCATTCTGCGGCTATGATATCACACTTCACATCCAAGTACTACACTTTCTCATCCGTATACTTCATATTCTCATCGGCCAAGCATTCAGGACTTTCATAGTAGAACTTTGAATTGTAATCAATGGGTAACGACCTATATTTTTCACTCAATTAAATTTTTCAGATTATGAAACAGATTGCAATTATTACATGTATGCTTATCTCAATGACAGCATTTGGATTTTCACCAATAGAGTATTATAACGTCACTGCCACTGCAGGACTCAACCTCAGAGCAACACCTGGAAACGGTACTGTACTGAAGACTCTGCAACTAGGAGATAGAGTGGAGATACTTGAGGATATTGACTCACTTGGATATGCCCAAACAATCGACTATGTACCAGGTAATTGGGTCAAAGTAGAGCATAATGGTACCACTGGATATGTCTTTAGTGGATATCTGAGTAGACTTCCTGCACCATTAAATGCAAATGAATATTCAACTTATCTATCTGTAAGTCAGTCATTTAGAAATTATTTGCAAAATAATTTTACTGTCGAGGCAACGAATTACAACGTTATTGGGTCTACAATAGGAGAAGTGGAGGAGTATTATGAGGGAGGAGCCATTTTAAAGAAAGTGGATACGGAGTATGACAGCTTTATTTATAGTCAGATACCAGATACTCAAATATTCGAAATTTACCACGTCTTGTCTGCAATGTTAAATGATGTAGAGGATAGAGATGCATTCTTTGGCAATACGACATTTGTCAAGAACCGCAAAGGAGACATAGATAAGATTAAGGTAAATACAGGAGCAGAACTGATCACCATCGTACAAGTGAATGATGGCAGAGTTCGACTCGAAATGTCAAGCTTCTTTGAATGCTAACCCATCCATTATTAAAAGTCTATAAGTGTTTTCCGAAATATAGGGTCATCTAACAACGCATTAGGTGGCCCTTATTCTTTTTATGGTTATGCTTTTTGAATTCTTTTCTTTATCTTAGGAATCATTCTTTAATAAATAATAATCTTAAGTCATGAAAAAGAATTACTTACCTACTTACCTACTTATTGTTAATTATTTTTAGCACAAATTTGATAAGTCAGAATGAATTCTGTGTTAATGTTGATGATCCCACAGGTAATTGTGATGGTATTGAAGGGGTCCAAATCTCAATTAATGCTCCCGGTGGTGAACTTTGTGAAGGACTAACTGACATAAGTGGCCAATTTTGTTGCAACGTTGATGATTTTCCTATCCAAATTTGCCCGACTACCAGTTGTCCTACACCTTCAGAAGGGGATATAGCTGTGGCTCTGGGAATAACTCCAAATGATGTATTACTTATTTCAAGGCATCTCCTTGCTTTTGAAGGATACTATGGGATTTGGCCGATTTGGGCAGATGCCAATGGTGATGGTGATGTTACAGCAGCCGATATGGCATTCTTAAATAATTTAATAGCAAACGGAGTCGCCCCATCAGATATGAATTGGTGTAGAGTTGTAAGTCAGCAATGTGTTCAAGATGCTATTCAAGCTTCCACTGGTGCTCAGGGGGAGACAAATGTTAATTTTTTGCACTGTTACGATAGTTGTGAAATTATTTTTGATGCTACCGAAGATTCTGTAGATTTTGCTTTGTTTCATGTAGGTGATGCCAACCAATCTTTAACTAGTTGCAGTATTGGAGGTTTTCAAAGTGATTCTGAAGTATATACTAGGAATTATAACGATAATTGGACATTATTTCAATACGAACAGAATCCTCTGATTGATCTTCGTCAAAGTGAAATAATCTTTCATCTCAAACTCTCTGGAGTAAGTGATGTTCCTAGTGAATTAAAAACCTTGTATGCAAATAATCAAATTGCATATAAATCATTTAATGAGGACGAAAGCACACAATTAGTTGGGCAAGTATTTGAAGCGGATCTCCTCAATAAGTCAATGACAATTCTTCATAATCAAAATATTGCTGTTGAGATGTTTTATCTCACAAGTGAAACACCTGATGTTTCAAAGGTGGATGAGTTAGATAATATCAACCTAAGCTATATAAATAACACTAATGAACTTTTAGTTAATAACAGTGGGCCTGCATCAAACGTACACTTACTTGTTTTTACAGCTAATGGTAGTCTTATCAGCTCTGATAGAATGGAGATAAAAAGTGGAGCTAGTCGACATAGCCTCCAATGTCTAGATAATAAATCAGGACTATACATTATAAATCTCAGATCTAATGGGCAAGATAATATTTTACAAATTGTTAAATAGTCTTCTCAAATTTGGATTATTGATACTATTATCTCTATTAGGAGGTTGGTTATATTCTCAAGATTGCAGTGCTGTTAAACTAAGAAATCAAGTTGAGGTGGATAGTTTTACAAGTGTCTACCCGGATTGTGGAGCGGTCGAAGTGTTGGAGATTATTGGTCCTGATATCTATAGGTTAGATTCTTTATATACAGTCACTAGTGTAGATCGGTTACTGATTGACTCTACATCTGTTGAGTCGTTACATGGCTTACAATTTTTACAGAACTGTAGGTTACTTGAAATCTCCGATAACCCCAATTTAGGGGAGATTACAAATCTAGGGAGTTTAGATATTGGTCACGGTTTGTGGATTGCTAATAATCAATCTTTGAAACGCGTAGATAATGTTACTGTCGATTCAATGAGGCTTATTGTTATAACAAGTAATGAAAACTTAGAATCGATCGATGGTTTAGTAGTAGAAAGCATCGAAATGTTAGAGTTAGTTAACAACCCTAGTCTTAGCATAGAAACTTTGAAAATTCAAAATATAGAATCCTTCATAAGTCAAGAAAATGGAATCTCTTCATATAGTGGTTTGTCAGGTTTGAATATTAGATCTTTTCATATAGCACTCGATAGTACGATAACTGATATCACAGATTTAGAAAATATTCAAGGGTTGAGATACTTGACTTTGCAGCGTTGTGTACGTTTAGAAGCTTGCTCATCAGAGTTCATATGTGAGGCCATTAATGACCCTGCGGTATTTAGTATCATTCATAGTAACGCCTCTGGATGTGCAAACATCAATGAAGTCAGGGAGGGATGTATTTCTTCACTAGATGATATGACTGATCAACAGTATTTGGTTACAGTTTTTCCCAATCCTGTTGGGGACGAGCTCAATATCAGATTAGGGAATGGTTATTGGATTGGCAGCTATATTATTTACAATGTTAGTGGTCAGATGGTGAAAGAAGGAATTCTGTTCGACTCGAATATGATTAATGTAGCAGAGTTGAATTCTGGGATTTATCTTTTGAGATTTACCGATAGAAATACTAATCAATCTAGTGTTACAAAATTCATTAAACTGTAGTAATACCTAACAATTCATAGGTTAAGCATAAATGTTAAGGGGTTTTCAATATGGCATTGAAAACCCCTTAACTGTTCAACTGAGTTTGTCCTACCGCATTTTATGCCTCGATACCATAGATATCGTATTTTTGTGCTCGACACAAGCAATTTAACCCAACAACCAATGGCAATCCAAAAATCCTCATTCGACTTTCTCAAGAAAATTCAGAAGAATAATAATAAGGAGTGGTTCACTCAGAACAAATCGCTTTACCTCGATGCTAAGGCAGATATAGAGTCCTATATCGATGTTGTTAAGACAGAGCTCAACAAGACCGATGAAGTTGAAAAAGCAAAGTTGTATCGCATTTACCGAGACGTTCGATTCTCTAAGGATAAGACACCGTATAAGTCGCATTTTGCTCTATCATTGACTAGAGCTACTGCTTATAGACGAGGTGGATATTTCATCCGTCTTGCACCTGGAGCATCATTTGTGGGAGGTGGATTCTATAGTCCAGAGGCATCTGACCTCAAGCACATTAGACAGCAGATAGCGGCTGACTCCACTCCACTCAGAAAGATACTTAAGAGCAAGAAGTTTAGGGATACATTCGGGGAGCTACAAGGAGATAAACTCAAAACTTCTCCAAAGGGATTTGACAAAGATCACCCGGATATAGACCTGCTGAGATATAAGAATTTCTATACATTCCGTAGTTACACTGATGCAGAAGTACTCAGTCCTAACTTTGTAAAAGAGACCGTAAAAGTGTTGAAGGCCATACGACCATACTTTGATTATATGTCTGACATCCTTACACACGATCTCAACGGCATCTCTTTAATTGACAAATAAGAATAAGAAACAGTGGCAACACCAAAGACAATCGCATTTCACACCTTAGGCTGTAAGCTCAATTTCTCTGAAACTTCTAGTATCAGACAACAGTTTGAGTCGGCTGGGTATGGTGTTGTGGACTTTAAGAATGATGCCGACATCTACGTGGTCAATACTTGCTCTGTGACAGATTTTGCTGATCGCAAATGCCGAAATATTGCCAGAAAAGCAAAGAGAACAAATCCAGATGCCAAGGTGATTATGATGGGCTGCTATGCCCAACTTAAGCCTGAAGAGATTACCAATATTGATGAAGTCGACATGGTGGTCGGAGCCAAAGATAAATTTAGACTGCTTACTGTCGTGAATGAAATGGTTGGTTTGGAAGATAATGTAGCAGTTAATCTCGTTGGTGATATCGATGAAGTCAGAGTTTTTGATCCAGCATTCAGCATCGGCGACCGGACTCGGACATTTCTCAAGGTCCAAGATGGTTGTGACTATAAGTGTACTTTCTGTACTATCCCTCAAGCAAGAGGCAAGAGCCGGAGTGATACAGTTGCCAATATTGTCAATCGAGCGATCACACTAGGTGAGCATGGAGTCCAAGAAATCGTACTGACTGGAGTGAATATTGGAGACTTTGGAAATGGCACTGAAGTCATCGAAGGTATCCGTCCAAAGAAAGAAGATTTATTTATTGACCTCATCAGAGGACTTGATAAGGTTGACAACATTGAAAGATTCAGAATATCTAGCATTGAACCCAACCTCTGCAGTGATGAGATAATCGACTTCGTTTTTAGATCGGATAGATTTGTGCCACACTTCCATATGCCATTGCAATCAGGGAGCAATGAAATCTTAGCAAAGATGAAGCGTCGATATAAGAGAGAACTGTATGCTGATCGAGTAACTAAGATCAAGTCATACAATCCGGCAGCATGTATAGGTGTAGATGTGATAGTAGGATTTCCTGGAGAGACTGACGATCACTTCCTTGAGACTTTTCATTTTTTGGAGAGTTTGCCTATCTCTTACTTACATGTCTTCACATATTCAGAGCGGGACAATACACCTGCAGCGACAATGGATGGAGTCATTGACATGCACCTCCGACGTAAACGAAACGAAATGCTCCGTAACTTATCTAAGCAGAAAAAGACGGAGTTTTATCAAGACTATGGTCCGAATGTTGGTACCGTATTATTTGAGAACGAAAATAAGAATGGTTATATGTACGGATTCAGTGAGAATTATCTCAAGGTCAAAGTACCATTTGCACAAGCGTACCAAAACAAAATTGTCGATGTCAAGAAAGAGTGTAAAGATGCTTACGAACTAGTCCTAGAATAATAAAATTAATTAAATGCAGCACATACTCGTCACGGGTGGTACAGGATATATCGGTAGTCATACGGTTGTGGATTTGATCTCTCAAGGTTACCATCCCATCATCGTGGACAATCAAAGTAATTCTTCATTGAATGTATTAGATGGCATCAAGCAGATCGTTGATTCTGAGGTCATTAATTACTCAATAGATATCTGCGATAGAGAAGCATTGACTCAGGTATTCGAGGAGAATAATATTGTCGGTGTCATTCACTTTGCAGCATATAAAAGTGTCAATGAGTCGGTCAACGAACCGCTCAAATACTTCAGAAATAATATTGGCGGACTCAATACCTTACTAGAGGTGATGGATGCTCATAAGGTCAATCGCTTGATATTTTCATCATCTTGTTCGGTGTATGGTAATGCTGAAATCCTTCCAGTCACTGAACAGACACCACTTGCTGAAGCTGAGTCACCTTATGGACGAACTAAGCAAATTGGTGAGAAGATGATCCAAGATTATTGCCAGGCTAATGGAAACTTCAAGGCAATTAATCTCAGGTACTTCAATCCAGCTGGAGCTCACGACTCCAATGTCATTGGAGAACTTTCACTCAATCCACCCACTAATCTTGTACCCGTGATCACTGAGACTGGTATAGGTAAGAGATCTGATATGACGGTATTCGGTGATGATTATCCAACGCGTGATGGGAGTTGTATCAGAGACTATATCCATGTGATGGATCTTGCTGCGGCACATACTCTAGCACTGAAAGCACTAGACAGAATGATAGAAAATAATCTTTCTGTCTATAATCTCGGTATCGGCGAAGGTGTCACTGTCCTAGAAGCCATCAAAGCATTCGAACAAGTCAGTGGACAATCTCTCAATTATCAAATCGGTCCACGAAGAGAAGGAGATGTCATGTCCATCTATGCAGATACAAGTCGAGTAATCGCAGAATTAGGATGGTCTCCAACTAGAGACATCAATGATATTATGCGAACTGCGTGGAATTGGGAAGTTAAGCGGAGTAGTTAATATGAATAATGAACCAATTGAAATACCACTAGGCAAAAAGAAAATATTGATAGTGCTTATGGGTGGGATCGCTTTGGTCACTTTTGGATTCTTTATTGCATTAAGACCTGAATTGTTCGTATCACGATTATTTGGTATCACCAATCCTCAAGTTTATGTTGTTTTTGGGATTATTGCTGTCTTGTTTTTTGGAGCAGCGTGTACTTTAGGAATTAAGAAACTCTTTGATAAAACAACTGGGTTAATTATTAATTCAAAAGGAATAGTCGACAATACAAATGCATCAAGTATTGGTTTAATTGAATGGAGCGACATCATTGAAATCAGAAAAGCACAGGTTCAGTCCACTAAATTTTTGCTTCTCATAGTTCGAAATCCTGAGGTCTATATTCAAAAAGCTAAGAATGGTCTTCAAGCTAAGATGATGAGAATGAATATGAAGATATATGAAACTCCAATTACGATTGTATCAGGCACATTGAAGATAAAATTTGAAGAGTTGGAGCAAATGGTTATTGAAAATTATCTTAGAAATAAAACTTAAACAGAACTGAAATCCGTAATTTTATTAAAGATGAGATGGACCTATATCATATTAACAATGACGATTTTCTTTTCTTCTGGGCAGGAGATATTTGGTCAATTTACCTTGGAAGATACACTCAGGGGCAGCATCACACCTGAACGTGCTTGGTGGGATCTAGTCCACTACGATCTCTCAGTAGAAGTCTTTCCAGATGATAAAACTATTGTAGGTAGTAATGTCATCCGCTACGAAGTATTAGCCGAGGCAGATCTGATGCAAATAGACTTGCAATTGCCACTACAGATTGATTCAGTAGTCTATCATCATCAATTGGTAGAGAGTGATAGAGTGGTTGATAATGCCTTCTTGATTACGCTTCCTGCTAAGGCTGCTATCGGCACTATGGATTCATTGACCATCTACTATTCTGGTCATCCAAGGCCTGCAGTGAGAGCACCATGGGATGGAGGGATCAGTTGGAAGAAGGATGATCAGGGAGTTGACTTCATCGCCTCTTCTTGTCAAGGATTAGGTGCAAGTGTATGGTGGCCGTGTAAAGATCATATGTATGATGAAGTCGACAGTATGGATATCATAGTGACAGTACCTGCCAATCTAGCAGATGTGTCCAATGGTCGACTAATCTCCAGATCTTTTGACCCTGTTGCCAAGACTAAGAGCTTTCACTGGCAAGTTGTCAATCCCATCAATAACTATGGTGTCAACATCAATATCGGCAATTATATGCACTGGGATGAAGTCTATCCTGGAGAAGATGGCGACCTAGATCTCAGCTATTGGGTACTCGAGCAGGATGAAGCCAAGGCAAGAGAGCACTTCAAGCAAGTCCCCAAAATGTTAGATGCCTTTGAGTATTGGTTTGGTCCATATCCATTTTACGAAGATGGATTTAAATTGGTCCAAGTACCATACTTGGGGATGGAGCACCAGAGTTCCGTCACTTATGGTAACAAGTTCTTACAAGGCTATCTGGGCAATGATTTGAGCGGCACAGGTTGGGGGATGAAGTTTGATTTTATCATAGTTCACGAGGCCGGACACGAATGGTTTGCTAATAACATTACATATAGGGATCTCGGAGATATGTGGCTCCACGAATCATTTACCAGTTATTCAGAGTCTCTCTATGTGGATTACCACTACGGTAAGGATGCTGGTCAAGACTATGTCAAAGGTGTCAGAGATAATATCGAAAACAAGAAACCAATGATTGGTCCATACGGTGTCAACTACGATCACTATCCAATTGATGTCTACTACAAAGGTGCTAATATGCTTAATACATTGCGTACCGTTGTAGGCGATGATGACAAGTGGCGAGAATTACTCAGAGGGATGAACGCATATTTTAGGCATCAAACGATTGACTCTTCTCAAATGGAAGACTACATCTCTACGTTTCTCAACATCGATTGTCAACCATTCTTTGACCAATATCTACGTACGGCGAATATTCCAGTGCTCGACTACTACATAGAAGATGGGATACTGTATTATTGTTGGTCAGATTGTGTGTCAGACTTTGATATGCCAGTAGATATTCTGAAAGGTGATGAAGTCATAAGACTCACTCCAGATAATAAGCGATGGCAGTCACTTAGGTTAAATGTTGAAGAACTAGTCATTGATGATAACTTCTATATCGATGTAAGAAAAGTGAAGCGCTAACCTTCTAGAAAATGATCAAATGAAAAAACTCTATGCACTCTATCTAGGTGGCAGAGCCCACGGATGCAGTATCGAATTACACGATGTCATCTTTGTCGTAGGTGATAGTCTCAAACAGCTCTATCCGTCTATATTGGATAAGTGGTTTGGGAGGAAGGATAAGTGCCATATAGATTCTTGGATTGTATTGAGTCAGTTGGATGGTTATGAGGTGACACTCAGTGAGGTACCACCAAAGGATCAATCAGCATCTTTATATTTTGTCAATCTAGGAGCTTATGAGCCAGAAAGTTTTACAGAGTTGCATGCTATACAATTTGTTGTTGCAGAGAAAGAAATTGAAGCCAAGAAACGTAGTAAGGCTACCTTGCTCGTGGGCAAAGATCAAGTGCATACCGATGACCTTTATGATGTTGATGACTGCATCAGAATAGACCATGTCGATGGATACTATATTCATTTGACGAAGAATGATGCAGGCCATAAATTTGTGCCAAATAACGGATACCACAAAATCCCAAAAGCAGTTATCGCAGAATATATCAATTCTAATCCGCAACCCTGATGGAGTTTACATTCGAAGGCACATATAATGAGAAGGCAGGTATTATCTACTATAAGCACTTACTTGTTCCTGTTGACATAGTCCAACAGATAAAAACGGCAGGCTATAAACGTTTCATAATTACAATGAATGACACTGTGGAGAGCTATAGTGCCTTGATTTCAGATGGTGACGGTCAACACTTTATCATTATGAATAAAGAGAATGAGAAGAAACTGAAGATCAGCGTCGGAGATAAAGTCAAAGTCCACATTAAAGAAGATACAAGTAAGTATGGAATGCCTCTGTGTCAAGAGATGGAAGAGTTGATGCGAGTAGATGATGAGGCAGTCAAGTACTTTGATGGATTGAAACCCGGAGTCAGACGCAACCTCATCTATATGGCATCAAAACCTAAATCCACTGACATTCGATTGGTCAAGTCACTTATCATTATGGATTATCTGAAGATGAAGAAAGGCAATCTTGATTTTAAAGAACTCAATCAATGTATGAAAGATTGGAGACAGAACTACTAGCCAAGGTATGCTTCTAAGACAAATTCTTTTTCAATAATTTCATCACTTCTTTTCAATTTCATTTTAATTGTCTTGTCCTTTTTGGAGGCGAAGACTCTTGCGAGTCTGTGTAGAGATAAGAATCGTTTTCTTAGATAATTGCAAGACAGAATGATATCTCCTTTTTCGACTCCGGCATAGTAGGCAGGTGAAGTTTTATTGACTGCGAATACAGTGTATTCATTCAAGTCATCACCAGATTTCAATACTTGGATTCCTGATTTATTATACCGAAATGTTGCCTTATATGAGCGATTGGGTTGTGTATATATCTGATGATTCATGAAGTCTATCATCACATCGAATTGAGAGAGTATCGCATTGCCTATGACAGCATCTCGGTATTCCACAACGTTTCTAGAGATACTATCTAGGTCATTGATGAATTGATATCTTGTCATCACCTTGGAGAATTGTTGTTCAAGTATTGTGAGTTGATCTTCTAGCCCTAGATATCCAGTTATTGATCCGCCGATTCCTTTGCCAAGAATGCCAGGTATCCAATTGTCAGGTAGATCACCCAAAGACTGAAGATATGTCGTGTAGGGTAGGGGCGATCCAGTGTCTAGTAGCGCTGTTCTATTACTTCCATCTCTAAGTTGATACTTAATGTGTGGTTTATTCTTAATCATCTCGATCTCAGTCTGAGCATCATACTTACGAGTAAATTGATCAATGTATGTGGCATCAACTATTTTCATCTGCCCTCTCCGATAATCAATCTCAACTCCTAGATTATTGAAGAATGCTGTACCCAAGATACCTGAGATAGGTCGACCAATGACTTCATCTAATAGATTAATATCTTCTGATAGAAATAGCACATCGTGACTGACAGGGATACTACCTTTCAACTCAATATCAGTCTCTCTTGAAATGTAGGCCTCTTTAATGATGCGAAGGTCTGATCCAACGACATTAATAGTATCAGTGAAAGCCACTCCCAAGTCATCAGCATATTGCTTATCAAAGAATAATGTGTACTGTGATCCAGTGTCAAAGATCATATCTACCGGATCAGCATCATTGACACTGAGGTTAACCACAATATATCCAGCGATATAACTAATTGGTATAGTCTTAGATTTTTTGCCCTCGAGCAACTTGATAGGTAGGTCACTGCTACTAACAGTGCTACATATGCAGATAGATAGAAGTATAAATGCAATGCGTATCACCATCCTAAAATACGTGAATCTTTATCCTTGTCAAAAAAAAACTCCTTGACTACATAGCAGTCAAGGAGTTTCCTCTTATTTCACTTAGAACTAAGTACTGAATATTACTTCATTACTTTCAGTTCAATTCTTCTGTTCTGTGCTTGTCCTTCTTTAGTATCATTACTAGCGATAGGGTTAGCAGCGCCAAATCCTTGTGCTTTGATTCTATTTCCTTTTACACCTTTTTGGATAAGGTAAGCTTTTACTGACTTTGCTCTCATTTCTGAAAGAGTCTTGTTTTTAGCAGCATCTCCAGTACTATCAGTGTAACCATCTACAGAAAGCTTCACACCTGGGTATGCAGCTAATACTGAAGTCAAGTTATCAAGTTCTTTCTTAGTTTCTGCTGTCAATACATCTGACCCTGAAGCGAAGTTTCCATTCTTGATTTGGAATGTACTCTTTCCTTTGAATCCTCCATTGATATACTTAACCATCTGGTCTCCAGCTGATCCTGTATCAAACTTTACTTTATCAAGTGTTGCTTTAGCAGCTTCATCAATCTTACCGAATGCACTAGAAATCATATCACCTGCGCCTTTTGCAGCATCACCAATAGCTCCTCCCGCATCTTTAGCAGCATCAGTCATTGCTCCACCTGCATCTTTAGCAACATTTACTGTCTTATCCACAGCGCCTTTAGTCATGTCAGCAGCACTATCTACAGCACCACAACCTGTCTTAAATCCAAAGAACCCAAGAGCTAACAATCCTAATAATACTGGGATCAACCATTTAAGGATTCCTCCTCCAGCTTTCTTAGTTGTTGCTGCAGCTGCACCAGCTACGCTAGATACTCCACCTGCCGCTTTACCAGCTACATTACCTACACCACCTACAAGATTCTTACCTGCATCCATTGTTCCAGATACAGCAGCTTTTCCTGTGTTAGTGACTCCGCTTACTAGGTTCTTACCTAGACCGAGTACACTTCCAAGACCTGCTGGCAATAACTTATCTACGAATGATCTCTGCTCACCTAGAAGTTTTCCTAGACCTACCGCATCAAGACCTTTTTTCATTACAGCTCTTTTAACCATACCAAATAAGAATGGAGCAGCCATTTTTATAAGTGAAGATGAAGTACTGCTTTTTACTCCACTAAGACCTGCAACTTTCTCAATGATAGATCCTAATCCACCACCGAATACTGAATTGACGATACCTGATCCTGATCCCAATACCTTATTGACAGCATCTGGTCCTCCTCCAAATAGTCCTCCTATGTCATCAAGGATACTATCATCAGTACCTTTGACCATATCGAAGATTTTTTCAGCACCTGACTTGTCACCTGCTATATCAGCGACTTTTCCTAGGAGAGCAGGGAATATACCATCAAGGGCACTTCCTACATTTCCTTCTGACTCACCTAAGAACTTACTTGCTTGAGTGACTAATTGTCCACCAAGCTGATCGCTTAGCATTTTTAATAAATCCATAATCTAAAAATTAACGTTTTGTATGAAAAATAAATGGGTTATCTCTTTGTGTAGATTTTAACTTAAACTCAGGTAAGTTCGGGATTGAGCTTCTTAGCTTGGGCAACTAAGCGGATCGTCTTATTCTCTGCAATCTCTATCTCTTGATGCAAAAGTACACTTTTTAACTGACCTAGCAATGCACTCGTGTCATAGTAGGCTCTTTCTGCTGTTGAATTGATAAATGTTAACCATCGATCAGTAGGCTTTTTGGCCAAAGAGGCTTGTGATTGTGCTTTTGCGGAATGGATAAATCCTTCAAGTATTCTCACAGCTTCTTCATGACCATGCGCATATAAGTAGAATGCAACTCCATTACCATTAATAGAATCATGATCCTCTACAATATCAGCGGTGTCATCATCAATCTCTGTGATATAATCAAAGTATCTCCAGTCGTCTAAGTTCATCATTTCTTGCAGCTCAATACTGTTCTCGTAGATTAATCTTCGAGTGAGTTTGACATCACAAGATTTATAGAAATAGTACTCTTCTAAGTCCAATTGATGTGGTCCAATGCCATCACGGAGAAACATCTCGTGCTTAAGATATGCTCTGATATTGCTGAGGTAGCTTGGTGCTTCAGCAGGATCCACTCCAGTATCAATGACTGCCTGAGTTATTGATTGCCAATGTGGTTCAAAGTCTGCATCTGTGAGATCCCACTTTGACTCTAGTACAGCATCGAGATGATAGACTGCTTCTTGCAAATCTATAAGTTGCTCTAGTAATGCCTCTCTTCTATCTTCTTGAACGTATTGGAGCAAATGTGGAAATTGTCTATACTCAAATAAGTCGATTATCTTTTGTTTCATCTATATTTTTGACTGTAAAACTGCCGCACGTCACAATCGATTTTTTAGTCGTAATTTTATCGATATGGAAGCCAATATTAAGGATTCAATTGTTCAAACATCGATTTTACCAGATTTAGTTTCCAAATTGGAAAATCTATATAAATTGGAAGACAATTTAACTCTTTTGGAGTTTGTTGGCAACGGGTTTAATTTTCTGATTCAAGAGATTACCGTTTCTCAAAATATTCAATTTTCAACATTTTTTTCTCAAGTAGCCTTCGCAGCAAATAGATATAAGATAAGTGGTGTTGATCTATACTTGAGTCACATTCTGCGTAAGTATGTCCAATCGGGTGATATCCCAGCAGATCAATCGATGCCTCAGGTCGGTACATATGTCCTCTATAAATGGTGTAGAGCTATTGATCCTACCATTCAGTCTGATGCATTGGACAAGGTCAGTAGGCCTCATATTGTAACGGATCGTTCTACTGCAGTTGAGTTTCAAGCATTGATGAAATTCATTGTTCTGCAGATAGATACAACAAAGAATATATTGCTTGGCTACACGGAAGAGGATCCACATATTTTCCGTAAGGTGGCCTATCATATACCACATCGCAATGAACTCTTCACGGAGAATATTGTGAATATGGAGCAGTATATGCAGCTGCCAGTTGGGATCAATCTGATCAATGTCTCTATTGAAGAGGATGGTGTGATGCAACCTGAGGCATTTGTGATTGATCCAGATTTTTTGATAGATGTGACTGCGGTATCTCAGTGCTTTAGCAACCGCGAGATCAATATTTTAGGGTACATCACTCGGAAGATGCTACACGTAGATTCTAGTACACCGTTGATGTTGGGGAATATCGCCAATATGTTTCTCGATGAACTAGTTTACAAACCGGAGATTACCTTCAAGGAAGTGGCACCTAAGATATTTACCATCAGCCCAATACCGATCAGTCGACTCACTGATGAACAAACCAAAGAGCTATTGGAGCGATCAAAAGAACACTTCAACAATCTGAAAGTCGTAGTTAATCAACAATTCAAGCAAGTTAATATTATTAGAGAGAAGTGCTACCTCGAGCCGACCTTCTACTCTGTCAAGTACGGACTACAAGGAAGACTTGATCTCTATCGATCGGATGAGGTCGAGCAGAAGTATGACATCGTAGAACTCAAGAGTGGCCGACCCTATATGCCCAATGCATATGGAATTAATCAAAATCATTACATACAGACGATCCTCTATGACTTGATAGTCAGACACGTATTACCTCCCAAGATCAAACCGAATAACTATATCCTGTATAGTTCTCAATCTGAACGAGCTCTGAGATATGCTCCAGCATTGAAGAGCCAGCAGATGGATGCCATCAAGGTTAGAAATAGTATTCGGTTACTAGAAGCTATGTTTTCTCACGTAGATGATCCTGAAGTCAAGTCATTATTCGACATGTTGAATCCAGATAAGGTGGCACCAAGTTGGAAATTTGTGAAGAGAGATCTGACTAAGATCATGTCTATCATCAGCAATCTAGACTCATTAGAGACGGCATACTTTAAGAACTTTGTAGGGTTGATTGCTAGAGAGCATCATATCGCTAAGATAGGAAGCACCTCTGGAGATGGTAGAGGCGGTTTTGCATCTTTGTGGTGCCATACGCTTACGCAAAAAGCGAAGTTATTCTCCTCATTGCTCTATCTTGAAATTGTGGAGATTAAGGAAACTGTGGACACACCTCACATCATCTTGAATCGCTCGAAGTCACAGAAAACACTATCCAAATTCCGAAAAGGAGATATCGCTGTCCTCTATCCACACATAGAAGATGCAACACAGCCACTCAGTAGCCAAGTGTTCAAGTGTACGATCATTCAGATTGACCAAGAGAAGGTGACAGTCCGACTTCGTAACCTACAACAGAATTTTGAAGTCTTTAACCAATATGTCCAATGGCATCTCGATGGAGATCTTATCGACTCTAGTTTTAATGGAATGTACAGAAGCCTTTTTGGTTTTCTAGAATCAGAAGACCGAATAAAGCAATTAATATTAGGAACTAGAAAGCCTAAGTGTGGCAAGATGGTAGACCTCGTAGGGGAATATGATATCACAAATAATCAAAGACTCGTAATCAAGGAAGCACTAGCAGCTGAGGAATATTACCTCATCTGGGGCCCGCCAGGAACGGGGAAGACCTCTAAAGTGCTCAATGCCATCGTCAATGAATCGTTTTGTCACAGAAAACAAAAAATCCTCATTATCAGCTTCACTAATCGAGCTGTAGATGAGATATGCAGAGCTCTCTTTGATGATGAAGTGCTACGTAAGAGAAGCCTACGTATCGGATCAAGATTTAGCTGTGCTCCAGAATTTGTAGATGACTTGTTATCCTCACATCTGCAAGAGATTGCGTCTAGGGCCAAATTACAAGAGCTGTTTCAAGGGAAGGATATCATCGTGTC
Organism: uncultured Saprospiraceae bacterium; assembly: GCA_938041445.1. Taxonomy (GTDB): domain Bacteria; phylum Bacteroidota; class Bacteroidia; order Chitinophagales; family Saprospiraceae; genus JAHDHH01. The sequence goes on along the minus strand of CALISO010000013.1, from coordinate 69,973 downwards.
AACTGTGTCTAGTATGATGAGTCAAAGAGGTGTATTTGACTTGATTGACTTCGATCTTGTGATCGTGGATGAAGCATCTCAACTGCTTGAGCCTATGCTCATCGGCCTACTACCTAAGTTGCCAAAGTGGATTCTCATCGGTGATCATCAACAACTACCGGCAGTCGTGACTCAAGATCCTGCTCAGTCTGATGTAGTCGACCCTATGCTCATAGACACAATCAATCTGCATAACACAAGGAATTCTCTTTTCGAACGACTTATCAATATCCACCAAGAAAATCAATGGACAGAATCTATGGGTCTCCTCAATGAGCAAGGAAGGATGCATAGAGATATCATGGAGTATGTCAATGAACACTTCTATCAAGGTCAGCTACAAACTATTGACACCATCCCTCGATTGACGAGTGGCAGTTCTGAGAAGCTAGTCGCATCGATGCCCGAGAGAATCTATTTTATTCAATGTGATGCAGAAGAAGATTTTACTCAACGGCAAAATGTGGCCCAAGCCAAAGTTATTGTAAAAATTGCCCAAGAATATGAGCTACACTTACAAAGAAACGATATCGCAAATGAAGAGATAAGCATCGGAGTAATAGCGCCATTCAGAGCTCAGATTGCGTTGATTAACCAACACATATTTGATGCTAAGATCACAATCCCGATTACTGTCGACACAGTGGAGCGATATCAAGGAGGGGCAAAGGATATCATCATCTATGCCTCCACCATTAATCATCCAAGCCAATTCAGACAAATTGTATCACTCTCATCGGAAGGTGTAGATAGAAAGTTAAACGTAGCTATTACAAGAGCAAGAGAGCAATTTATCCTACTAGGAGATGAGAAGGTCTTATCGAAAAATAATCTCTATGGAAAGCTTGTCAACCAAGCAACGTACTATAAATATGAGATATAATTGTTTAAGATCTTAGTAAAGGGAACATCCATTACACCTGTTGGTCTATCGTATCCGTAACTACATAATATCTCGGATCATCAATACTTGTCTCGATATGATCCTTCCATTTCGGATTAGCTTTAGTCAGCAATATTTGACACTCGGGACTGAGGTGAGTTATTCTGACGGTCTTTCCTGCATCTAGATATTTATTGGCAATATTTCGGAGAGCTTCTATTCCTGAGTGATCATTAACCTTTGATTCTATGAAGTCTATTTCGATATTATCTGGGTCATTTTTGACATCAAATTTCTGAGTGAAGTTCTGTACTGATCCAAAAAATAACGGCCCCCAGATTTCATAGACCTTAGTACCATCTTCTTTGATACGTTTACGAGCACGGATCATCGTTGCATTCTTCCATGCAAAAACTAGTGCAGACATGATCACACCGATAATTACAGCGATCGCTAAATCTGCAAATACAGTAATCAATGATACCGCAACTAAGACAACCGCATCAGGGATTGGAATCTTATTGATGATTCTAAAACTACTCCAGGCGAATGTCCCAATTACAACCATAAACATCACACCGACGAGTGCGGCGATTGGTATTTGTTCAATCAACTTAGATGCAAAGAGAACGAAACAAAGTAAAGTTATGGAAGCTACTATACCCGAAAGTCTACCTCTACCACCAGACTTCACATTGATAATAGACTGACCAATCATGGCACATCCTCCCATTCCTCCAAAGAGTCCGCTGAGTATATTACCTACACCCTGTGCAACACATTCTCTATTACCACTACCTCTAGTGTCAGTTAATTCATCTACAAGGTTGAGTGTCAGTAGGGATTCTATCAGTCCAACTGCTGCAAGTAGAAATGCAGTCGTCACTATCAATCCAAGGTGTGGACCTATCGTCTTGAACATTTCGAAGATCTGGAACTGGAAGGTAGGAAGACCTCCGTTAAGTCCTGTTCCGCCACCATCTCTAATAAATGATCCTACAGTACTGACGTCAAGACCTCCGAATATCGTAATGGCCGCAACAATAATAATAGCCGCTAATGCAGAAGGAATCTTAGTAGTCAACTTAGGTAAGAAGTACATAATCGCCATAGTCAATCCTACTAAAGCCAGCATAGTATAGAGCTCACTTCCTTGTAGGTAAGAAGTAACACCATTGACTGTTTCTTTAAACATTCCTAATTGAGCGATGAATATCACAATAGCAAGTCCATTAACAAATCCCATCATCACTGGATGGGGAATAAGCCTGACAAACTTCCCAATCTTCATCAATCCACCAAATATCTGAATACTACCGACTATCAGTAGAGTGATTAGCAACCATTGCAGTCCTAGATTTGGGATAGCATTGTCAAGTGCAAGTCCGACTGCATTACCTTCTTGAATCATATGAATCATCACTACCGCCATTGCACCTGTTGCTCCAGAGATCATACCTGGACGACCACCGAAGATGGCAGTAATTATTCCCATAAAGAAGGCGCCATAGAGTCCAACTAAGGGATCAAGCCCCGCTACAAATGCGAATGCTACAGCCTCTGGCACTAAGGCAAGAGCTACAGTTAAGCCAGAAAGAATATCGTTTTTAGGATTGGAAGTTAGATTCCGTAATAAGGCAGTCATAGGTGTCCATCTTGTGATAAGCCCGCAAAGGTAAACCTATTAATACCCATAACTCATTGATGAAATAGCAATTAGACATATCTCAAAGGCATATATATTGGATAAAATAGATTGATAACCATACAGGTCTGTCTTAACCTTGACAGACAAAACAATCTATTATGGTTTTATAAAAACACCAATTAATCTATCGAAATAAAAAACAAGATCTCAGGCTATTAATCGGATAGTGATTTGTGTAAGTTGGACTAGTCTAGAGTGATTTTGAGTTTTTTCTTCTTGCCGTTTCTGTTGACAGTCACTTTTATCGTATCGCCAGGATTGTGAGTAGCGAGTTCTGCCTGAAGCCTATTGAAGTTGTCTATAACTGTGTCATCTACTACTGTGATGATATCATTTGGGAGCATACCACCTATGTCAGCGGCACTATTGTCCATCACCTCTTTTACTCCTACTGAGCCATTGTCATCATTAATTACGATACCTAGTTTTGCTTTTTTTTCATCTCTTCGGCCCTTGCCTTTCCCATTCGATCTATCTCTGCCACCATACTCTCCACCTTCAGCTCTTTCTTTGCGGTGTTCCATATGTCTCTCCTTTAGTTCGTTTCTCCGCATATCTCTTGCTTCTTCCGTCATTCTGCGACCGTTCTCAAGAATATGCTCCTTCATTTCGGCTGGCATCTCTCCTTCACCATCCCATTCTAGGAGTTTTTCATTGCCTTCGTCATCGATGACTTTGAGCCGCATCTGTTTCTTCTTCCGCATATTCCCATGTTGTACATCGTCACCCATTACATAAGCCTTGATTTCTTCAGGCATATCTGGATCATCTTCAGTACCAGACCAAACCATTACATCCTGATTACCATCTTCATCAGTGGTAACAATTCTGACATTGAGGATACCATTTTCTTCTTCCACCTTGACTTCTTTGCTGATGGAAGATTCTCTTTCTATGATTGTAGTTTGGTCATCTTGAGCTTGCAGTGAAATGCAAAGCACAATGCTAAGGAGTAGGAGTAGATATTTCATAACAATAGGTTCTAATATGCTTTAAATTTAATGGATCGCATTATTTCCAATTCAATTATGCCACATCAATATAATGATGAAAGAGCACATAAGCATCTTGATTATCACACATTTAACTGAGGATTAACTATTCGAAGCTCCACCTAAGTTGAATCCTTAGTGGCGGTGATATGAGCATTTGTATTAAGCCATACTATCATCCTCAGTAATGATACCAGGAGTTGTAAATCCTATAGGTGTTGAAGCCATTTGTCCTTTTTGTGCATCATCATCATAGTCTTCCCAATCTATCACATCTTTAATAAACTCTTCAACATGTCTTATGATATATGGTGGCTTGAATTCTTCTGGTCTGAGGATTTCTATCATTCTTGGAGGCTTTGGCTGACCATAATTTTCTATGAATGGGTAGGAGATCATAATCATCACCTTACCATTGAATAATTGTTGATAGATTAGAGCACCTTTATGCTTGATCATTGCACGTGTGACGTCGGTATTATCTATTTTTTCAGCAATACCACTGATCTCTTGTCCAAGTGTGAATAGGAGGACTTCAAGATTTTGCATATTATCTTGAATCTCAATTTTTGCTTCTAGCCCTGATTCTTTATTGATCTCTTCGAGATTTTTAATAATCATATCCTTGAGGCTTTCATTCCAGTCTTTTCTGTAGTTTTTCGTGTTTTCTACGATACTTCTATATATGTCTACCTTAGTTTGTAAGCTGCCAATGTCCATGTCTTTGTTTAAAAGTTGATTAGATATTTATTAGTAAATCTATGTAATAACTCTGATATATGTCGATGAAGTATTCGTCAATCTGATTCTAGTAGGCTAGCAAGGTGTTCAACTTGTCCTTGAGACGATGATTTGCAAGATATTTTTCTTCTAACTCACTGGCAAATGGCACCGGGCTATTCAATGAAGACACTCTGATTACTGGTCCATCAAGATGCTCAAATAGATTCTCACTTATATAAGATGAAATATCACCTCCTATACCACCTTGTTCTACATCTTCGTGTAAAATTAGCACCTTATTAGTCTTCTTTATAGAAGTAGAGATTGTATCATAATCGATCGGGGATAGCGTCCTTAAGTCAATGATATCTGCTGCTAGATTAAGCTCTTTTGCCATTTCCGTAGCCCATTTGACGCCAAGTCCATATGTCACAATCGTACAGTCACTTCCTTCTGATATCAGAGCTGCCTTCCCTATTGGTATTTCATAATATTCAGATGGTACCTCAGCTGTAGAACTACGGTAAAGTCCCTTATGCTCAAAGTATAAAACTGGATTAGGATCACTAAATGCCGCTAGTAACAGCCCTTTAGCATCGATTGGGTTAGACGGATAGACTATTTTTAGACCGGGTACGTGAGTAAACCACGCTTCAGTACTCTGACTATGGAATGGTCCTGCACCTACACTACCTCCACTAGGCATTCTGATGACTGTATTGACACTGAGGCCCCAGCGATAACGAACCTTGGCGATATTATTGACAATTTGGTTAAATCCACAAGTCACAAAATCCGAAAATTGCATCTCTACCATTGAAGGGACACCTTCCAGGCTCAGTCCCATTGCAGCACCAAGAATAGCGCTTTCGCAAATTGGTGTATTTCTCACTCGACCCTTACCATATCGCTCAGTAAATCCATCGGTAATCTTAAATACTCCACCATAGTCAGCAATATCTTGCCCCATTAACACAAGGTTGTCATATTTCTGCATTGCCATATTCAGACCATCTGAGATGGAATCTATGTAGCGCATCTCAGTAGTATTTGATGTGTCTATATTTCCAGTCCACTGCTCAGTTGGGGTATAGACATCGCTGAGTTCTGCAGGTACTGTTGAGGTAATTGTGGACTCCCTGAAAGATTCTTTAGTAGTTGCATTAATAGCCTTTTTAAGGCTATCTCTTAACCCAGCGATTTTTTTCTTAGTAGTGATTTTCTTGGCAAGTAGGGTCTTTTCTATTCTATCAATTGGGTCTTTTTTTGCCCATTGTTCTAGCAGTTTTTTAGGTACGTATTTGACACCACTTGCTTCCTCATGACCTCTCATCCTAAACGTGTCACATTCCACCAACCAAGGTTCAGGAGACGTTGTTATTTGGTTTCTTATTGCAGAGATTGTACTGTATACTTCCTCTACATTGTTGCCATCAATGCGGATACCTTTCATACCATATCCTTTGGCTCGATCTACAAGATGTTCACAACGATACTGCTCGCTAGTCGGAGTTGATAGACCATAGCCGTTATTCTCAATGACAAAGATGACGGGTAGTTGCCATACCGCTGCGACATTGAGTGCCTCGTGAAATTCTCCTTCGCTAGTCCCACCTTCACCAGTCATCGCAAGGGCGATATTTCCAGATTTTGAAAGCTTATGCGCAAGTCCAACACCATCTGCTAGACTGAGTTGAGCACCTAGATGAGAGATCATCCCAATGACATTATAGTCTACAGCGCCAAAGTGAAACGATCTATCTCGACCCTTTGTGAAGCCATTTGCCTTACCTTGCCATTGTGAAAGTAGACGACTAAGTGGAATTTCCCTTGAAGTAAATACTCCTAGATTTCGATGCATTGGAAAGATGGTATCCTCAGCCTTCAACGCCATTGTGCAGCCTACTGATATTGCCTCTTGTCCGATACCAGAGAACCACTTGGATATCTTGCCTTGCCTGAGTAGGTTTAGCATTTTTTCTTCTATCAATCGAGGATATAGCATCCCTTCATACAGACGCATCTTGAGAGAATTGTCTATCTTGCCTTTGGTAAGATTCACCTCCATAGTTAGAATGTATTTTTTACAAATATGGGAAATTATCGTAGATATACAATATCCTCCATCAATCGAAGAATAATCAACAGTTATGCGTAACCAGTTTTTGATCATCAATATTCTTGCAGTAATCTGCATATTACTACTCGCCTTTACATTTTCCATGTCTTGGCTGTGGCTGTTGGCTGTGATCGTACCTATCCTTTTGATAGGGTTATATGATGTCGTCCAGAAGAAACAATCTATTGCTAGAAATTTCCCATTAGTCGGACGGACTAGATACATTGCTGAGTGGTTGAGACCAAAAATCTATCAATACTTTGTGGAATCAGATACAGAAGGCAAGCCATTCTCAAGATTGGACAGATCACTTATATATCAACGGTCAAAGAATGAAACTGATACGACCCCATTTGGTACTCAATTGAACGTCTATAATGAGACTTATGAGTGGATGAATCATTCAATCAATGCGAAAGACTACTCAACAATCAACCAAGATCCTAGAGTAACCGTTGGTGGCAAGGATTGTAAGCAGCCTTATTCAGCTAGTATCTACAATGTATCAGCTATGAGTTTTGGATCGTTAAGTAAGAATGCAATAATGGCGCTTAATGGTGGCGCTAAGATTGGCAACTTTGCACATAATACTGGAGAGGGAGGTATCTCTCCGTATCATGATAAGTATCAAGGTGATCTCATCTATCAGATAGGTACTGGTTACTTTGGTTGTCGAGCTAAGGATGGCAATTTTGATCCAGACCTATTTGCCAAGCGAACTGCTCAGGATAATGTGAAAATGGTTGAGATTAAACTTTCTCAAGGAGCTAAACCCGGTCATGGAGGAATCTTACCAGCTAAAAAAGTCACGAAGGAAATTGCAGAAATCCGATCAATAGAGATGGGAAAAGATGTCAACTCTCCACCATATCATCACGCCTTCAATACACCGATAGGATTGATGAAATTTGTTAAGCAATGTCGTGATTTGTCAGGAGGAAAGCCTATAGGATTCAAGCTATGCATAGGACATAAGGCAGAGTTCGTCGCTATCTGTAAGGCCATGATAGAGACAGGTGTTACTCCAGACTTCATTGCTGTGGATGGAGGTGAAGGAGGGACAGGAGCGGCACCATTAGAGTTTAGTAATTCTGTAGGTATGCCATATCGCGAGGGCCTTGTATTCGTGTATAATACCTTGATTGGCTTTGGGTTGAAGACGGAAATCAAGCTATTTGCTTCAGGTAAGATTGTATCTGGATTTGATATATTCAGAGCGATAGCACTAGGGGCAGATGCTTGCTATACTGCTAGAGCTATGATGATGGCACTTGGCTGTATTCAAGCACTTGAATGCAATAAGAACAGTTGTCCAGTAGGAGTTGCTACCCAACGACCAGAGTTGGTCAGAGGCCTTGATGTAAACGATAAAAAAGTACGCGTTGCCAATTTTCATAAGGAGACTGTCCATTCATTTGTAGAGTTGATGGGTGCTGCTGGTATAGATGACCCAGATCGAATCAATCGCTCGCATATAACAATGCGTATCAGCCCATTCAATACTAGGACTTATGATGAAATTTTCCATTATATTACAGAAGGGAGTTTGCTAGGTACTAAGGATTATCCTAGAGGCTTCGAGACTCTGATGGCTAATACTACTGCAGAGAGTTTTGCACCAAAATTTGAACAAGTTTACATTGAAGAAGATTAATTGATTATGAGTGCTAAAGACGTATTAAATAGACACAAGTTGAGAATTACTCAGAATAGGCAAGAAGTACTAGACCTTCTCCTGTCATCTAATGTGGCTGTATCAAATCAAACGATAGAATCTACACTTGATCACATTGATAGAATCACTCTATATCGAACCCTTAAAACATTCGAGGATAAAGGCATCCTTCATAAGATTGTAGACTCTTCAGCAAAGCCTAAGTATGCCCTTTGCGAGGAGGGATGTACTGACCACAAGCACGATGATCATCACGTCCACTTCGAGTGTGCTGCGTGTGGTGATGTGACTTGTCTCACTGATGTGAAAACTCCCGTTTTAGATTTGCCATCAGGCTATATTGTCCAAGAAGTCAACGTCATTGCAAAAGGTTTATGCGGTAGCTGTAAATAATGCTGTCAATAGCGAGTATTATATCTATTCTTCAATTGTATAAGACTCTGAAAAACCGTGATATCCTCTCGAAACTGACAATAAGGTTAAGTTTAGACCTATTTATATGCGATGATTGTTATTTTTGATAAGTCTTTCAAATAATAGAATCCATGAGATACCTCTTAACATCATTATTGCTCTTGTCCGTACTCTTTGTCACTGCTCAAGATTACCAGAGACTTTATGGCCCAATAGATGGAGTCAACCTTAATGTTATCGATGCTGTGCAGATTGAAAATGGGTCAACGTATGTAGTGAGTAGCTTCATCACAGAAGATCAAGAAAATGAGGGACTACTTCTTACAAAGCACAATCTCAAAGGCGGTATCGATTGGGATACTGAAATTTTATTAGATCCAGGATTTGAGATCACGAGGTACGGAGATATGAAAGTCATCACAGGTGACTCTATGTTGATCACATTCCAAGCTAAGACAGATACAACATTTGTACAGGGAGTTATCAGAACAGGTTCTCGAGGTGATGTTGAATGGGGATATAGCTTTTACACTAATAGTGATAGCACTAATACTGCAAGACCAGTCGAACTAGCCTTAAGAGATACATCGACATTCATTATGGCTGGGACAACAGTAGACAGTTTAGAATACACAAGCCTATGGCAGATAGATGGCGAAGGGAACGGGCCGGCGATGGAGACTCAATTGACAATGACTGATACTACTAGCATAAACATTTTTGAGGAAGGTGATTTTGGCAGTGGCGAAGATATATTCTTTCAAGAAGATCCAGGTATTGCACCCGGATACATCTATACTGCAGGACCTCCACAAGATGGGTTTTATACGATTTCTAATAATCTTGGTAATTGGCCAGAATTATTCGACTGTTGGCTCCCAGCGCAAGACAATAGTAATGATCCTAATGGATATATGATGGTTGTCAATGCGACTGTTGAGCCTGGGATTTTCTATGAAGAAGTTGTTGACAACCTAAGTGAAAACACTGAGTATGAATTTACTGCAGACATTCTTAATTTGATTTCTACCGAATGTGATTTGATGGACCCTAATGTCGCATTTCTAATTGATGGAGTGTCTCAGTTTGAAACAGGTCCAATTGTCGAATCAAATGGATGGATGACTTACGGCTTTTCATTTACAACTGCCCCTGGACAAACTTCAGTGCAACTCTCATTGAGAAACAATGCGCCAGGAGGTGAGGGCAATGATCTAGCATTAGATAATATCACATTTAGACCTAGTCCAGAGAAATATAGTTACTCACTTTCTGAGATATCATACGACGATAAAGATTCTACAATTTACCTCTCAGGAAAAATCCTAGCTGACAGCACTCAATTGTTTGTTGCGAAGCTAGATACTGCATATCAGCAAATATGGGCTAGATCATATCATCTACCACAAATAGGTCAGGGACAAATCTATGAACAACTAGTTACCCAAGATGGTGGACTAGTGCTAGTAGGTTCATTAAGACCAGGATTTTACAGAGGTTTTGTGACTAAGTTAGATAGTCTTGGTGAAGTCCAATGGTTCACGACATTAAACTTTAATGATCCGCTGTCTGGTGGCACATATATTTCAGGCGCTACGCTTGGAGCAGGAGGAGAGATAGTTGTTAGAGGAACTTACCTTGAGAATTTTGCATTTTCCAAGCCATTTATCATTGCATATGATCAAGGTGGGACACGATTATGGGAGAAACAGTATAATAGAAATGCTGTGAGACAACTTGACTTGACTAGTGGTATTTTACAATCTGATGAATACCTGACAATTATTGATCAAGGTAATATTATAGCTGCTTCTGACGGTGGTTATATGTCAGTATCCACAGCAGAAGAATTAAGTGCCGGTACAGTAACCTCACGGATAAAATTGAATAAAACCGATGAGATGGGTAACTCATTTATCCTGAATGAGGGTGAGCCATCTACATGCGATTCAGATATTAACTTAGTCGCAGCGACCACTCCAATAGTTACTGACACATTAATTATCACGACAGAAGCTCTTATGTATGAAAGAGAAGATCTTGCAGCAATAGATACTAGTCTATTCGTGGAATTTAATGTACCAATAATACCTCTACAAGCAGATGTCCAATGTCCAGATAGTATCAATGTGACTCTAAATGCACAAGTTCAAGATGCAATCTGGTATGAGTGGAGCAATGGAGATACAACAGCCACAATTACTGTAATGGATGATGAAGAATATTCAGTAACTGTTGCATTTGATGAGCAAACCTGCTTTGCATTGTGTGATACGATAGTTGTACCTGTTTTTGGTCCTCCCGAGGCTCAGATAGCGCTTCTCAATACAGAACTCTATTGTCAAGAGCCTAGATCATTTACTTTGCAGGCATTTCCAGAAGGCGGAGATGGCAATTATTCCTATATGTGGTCTGGCGGAGGAGAAACTACTCCTGACGTTATTAGAAATGATGTCAATACAACTTACTCTGTCACAGTCACAGATGGTTGTGGTCAAGATACTGTAGTGACGCGTGAGATTCTTGATACTGACTTTGAACAACCGGATGTTGCTTCAATTAATATTGGTTGTGAAAATGGAGAGTTCATCCTCCAAGTTGTGACAACTGGTGATGACTTTGACGCTTCTACAATAATGTGGTCTGAAGGTACTGTCGGTCAGACTTCAATTACAGTTACAGAGCCAACAACTTACAGCGTAACACTTACAGATGATTGTCTCTATGATCTTTCTGCAGATATTGACTTGACAGATATATCAAATATCAATTTAGGTTTTGACGGAAATAGCTATTGCTCTGATGGAATAATCTTTATCACAGCGACATTGAGCCCCATCCAATTCTTTGATGTTGCCGATATCGTATGGTCTACTGGGGCTCAAGACAATGGTAACCAAGTAATTACTGTTACTGAGTTTGGAGACTATACAGTGATGATCACGGATGAATGTGGAAATATGCTTGAACAAACCATCAATGTCCCTGACTTAAGTCAAGCACCTCAAGATATTGATATCATCGCATCATGTACATCGACTGGAATTCTATATCAAGTAGCTGATCCATCAGTACTAAATATTAATACAATTCAATGGACTGACGAACTAGGCAATATAGTGGGTTCAGGTACGAATATCACATTAGATAGCCCTCAATCAGTAGTTGTAAACGCAGTGGATAATTGTCAAAACTTAATTTCTGACCAGATTTCACTAGATGAGGTGTTGCAAGCGAATATGGGAGAATTGACATTGTCAACCGATACTAATGCATGTGATATTGAAATGGGAGAATTACAAGAATTTACAATCACTGCTGAATTCAATGGTCAGAGTGATGTGGAAACATATATATGGTCAACTGGTGATGAAACCCCTTCTATTGTTGTTACAGAAATAGGAGAGTATACCGTGATGATTGTCGATGCTTGTGGATTTGAGCAGAATGCATCAGTAACAATTAGTGAAAGTGACCTGTTTCAAGACGTGACTGTTCAGATAGAAAAAAGTTGTTCTGAAACTGGGTCAACTGCAACTGCAATTATCAATGGACCTATTAATGAAGACTTTGGTTATCAATGGTCAAATGGAAATACAGGGCAAACGATTCCACTTCCAGCAGTTGATACTTCTACTTCTAATGTTCTATTTGTGGAGGTTCAAAATATTTGTGATGCATCAAGGATTGATTCTATTGCAGTCAATGTTGGAGACTTTTTCCCATGCGAATGTGTGTCTTGGCCAAACTTTATGAGCCTTGCTGGTAGCGTTGGCGGTGGCACTACAGAAGAAAGAGATAGAACGTTTGGTCCAGTCGTAAACTGTCCCGAGCTGATCACTGACTACAACCTATTTATCTACAATGCTTACGGCAATCTAGTATACGAGACAAGTGCAACAACAGCATCAGTTGAAAATGCGACTGATACTACGCTTTCTAGAATTGGAACAAACTGGAACGGCAGAAATGAGAATGACGGTGATCCATTACCAACAGGCGTCTATATGTTTTATTCGACGTATGTTATTGATGGTGAAACGATAGAGAAGAAAGGCGAGTTGACATTGGTCAGGTAGTTGTATTATTTGCATAAGCATTTCACTTTGATAGGTCCATAATCTATCAATGGAATGAGAGCTAAATAGCCTAGAAACGTTTATAAGACCTATATACTTCACTTATATAGAATTAGTCTAGCTATTTCAACATATTGTTACCAAACATTTTTCTGAGTAAGGGTGTATATTTGTCTCCTGCGATTGATAGCAGTGATGTCTTCGCAAAATATATTAGCTAAGCAAAACAAATAAATCGACAACACATGGCATTTGACATTGAGATGATCAAGCAGCACTACACTACGCTAGCAAGTAGAGTAGAGACAGCAAAGAGCAAGTTAGGTAAGCCTCTTTCGCTCGCAGAAAAAATCTTATACACTCACCTTCACGATGACTCACCGTTACAAGAGTATGGAAGAGGTAAGGACTATGTGTTCTTCAGTCCTGATAGGGTAGCTATGCAAGATGCAACTGCGCAGATGGCACTGTTACAATTTATGATGGCTGGAAAAGATAAGGTAGCAGTACCATCTACAGTACACTGCGATCACCTCATCCAAGCGAAGGTAGGTGCTGATAAAGATCTTGCAACTGCCAATGAATTGAATAAAGAAGTTACCGACTTTTTGGAGTCTGTATCTGATAAATATGGACTAGGGTTTTGGAAGCCTGGTGCAGGTATCATCCACCAAGTAGTACTTGAGAATTATGCATTTCCAGGAGGAATGATGATAGGTACTGATAGTCATACACCTAATGCTGGCGGACTAGGAATGGTAGCAATCGGAGTAGGTGGAGCTGATGCGGTGGATGTGATGGCTGGTATCCCTTGGGAACTGAAAATGCCGAAACTTATTGGTATAAAACTCACAGGTAAATTAAGTGGATGGTCATCTCCCAAGGATGTTATTCTCAAGGTAGCAGGTCTTATATCAGCTAAGGGAGGTACAGGTGCTATCGTCGAATACTTTGGTGAAGGAGCGACTAGTATGTCTTGTACAGGTAAAGGGACAATCTGTAATATGGGTGCTGAAATAGGTGCTACGACATCGACATTCGGATATGACGAGTCAATGGATAGATACCTTAGAGCAACTGAAAGAGCAGAGATTGCTGACTTAGCTAACACTGTCAAAGAACACTTGACAGGTGACCCTGAAGTATACGCGAACCCAGACAAGTACTTTGATCAAGTAATTGAAATAGACTTGACAACACTTGAACCAGCATTGAATGGACCTTTTACGCCAGATCTTTATACACCAGTATCCGAGATGAAGGCTGCAGCTGAGAAGAATGGATGGCCGACAGATTTAGAATATTGTTTGATCGGATCATGTACTAACTCTTCTTATGAAGACATCTCAAGAGCAGCATCTATCGCAAGACAAGCTGTTGCTAAAGGTATCAAAGCTAAGTCTCAATTGACAGTGACTCCAGGTTCTGAGCAAGTGAGATTTACAATAGAGAGAGATGGCCTAATTGGTGATCTTGAAGGAATGGGAGCTATGGTATTTGCCAATGCTTGTGGACCTTGTATTGGACAATGGGCAAGATTTAGCGACCCGAAAAATGCACCTAAGAATAGTATCGTGCATTCATTCAATAGAAATTTCTCTAAGCGTGCAGATGGATCACCTAATACACATGCTTTCGTTGCATCTCCAGAATTAGTTACAGCGATTGCACTCAGTGGTAAATTAGGATTTAATCCATTGACGGATACGATTACTAATGAGAAAGGAGAGGAAGTCAAGCTCGATCCACCAACAGGATATGAATTGCCACCAAATGGATTTGCAGTCGAAGATGCAGGATATGAAGCTCCGGCAGCCGATGGAAGTAATGTAGAAGTTGTGGTGAATCCTGACTCAAAAAGATTACAATTATTAACACCGTTTGAGACAATCAAGCCAATAGACCTAATTGAAAATAGAGTCTTAATCAAGGCAAAAGGAAAATGTACAACTGATCATATCTCTATGGCCGGACCATGGTTGAAGTACAGAGGTCACTTAGAGAATATCTCGCAAAACTGTTTTATTGGAGCTATAAATGCGTTTAATGATAAGGCTAATCACGTAGCAAACTACACTGACAGTAGCGAGAAAGCAGAATTCTTGCCAGTGCCTGATTCAGGTATCAAGTATAGAAATGCTGGCATAGGTTCAGTTGTCTTCGGAGAAGAGAATTATGGTGAGGGATCATCTAGAGAGCATGCTGCGATGGAACCTAGATTCATTGGAGTCAATGCCGTAATTGTAAAATCATTTGCAAGAATTCATGAGACTAATCTCAAGAAGCAAGGAATGTTAGCATTAACATTTACTAACACTGCAGATTTTGATCTGATAAGACAAGATGATTATGTGTCGATATTAGGATTTGAGAATATGGCACCTGGTGTACCATTATTGATTCAATTGCACCATGCTGATGGCACTGATGATTACTTTACTGTGAATCACACTTATAATGCAGCTCAGATTGAATGGGTACGTAAGGGTTCAGCACTGAATAAAATCAGAGAAGATGTAGCAAACGGACTTGCATAGTCCCAGATAACTGCATTTTATAGGAATATTGGAGGCTACCGCTTAATTGTGGTAGCCTTTTTTAATTGCCACAGATATCGCTTCAGATGAGTAAAGAAACTATTGTCATAGGGGTTAATAATAGTATGAGTGTCTTATAAGTAGATTATTATGCACATTCCGAGTATAACCTTTCGGACTTCCAATATTGCTCAATAAAGAGACGTGTCTACACTATTGATCTAATGAATACCCCGATATTACTAACACTTAAGTCTATATTTACTCAAATCACATTACCATTGATACTGGTGATAGCTACTGCATTGTGTCTACCGGTGAATGGATATTCTCAGATTGTTGACTTGGATAATGACGGTGTATTTGATTTGTTCGACTTAGATACAGACAATGATGGCATCTCTAATGCTTTAGAGGGCCGATGTAGTGACGTAAGTATACTTTACAATTGGGAAGAGGCAGCTGATCCTGCGGGTGCTCCTGATTTCACTTGGTCATCAGTTGATGGTTACCGTCGTGATATGAGAATCACTACAAGCCACCCGGGCACAATAGATAATCTCAGTACACCGCAGACTAGCTCAGGGTATCTAGAAATGGGTATGAATGTTTCAGATGTTAGCGATGACACACAATTTGCAGTCTATGAGTTAACTTTATCTGAGCCAGCTATTATCTCCGCTATATCGATTCTTGATATTGATAGTCAAACTGGCTTTACATTTTCTAGTTATGGTGATGGTGCAAGAGTCGAGTTTTTTGATGCATATGGAACAGAACTTCCGCAAAATCTTGTACTTGGACAAGCCTTGGTTCAGAATGCCGACGGAATTGTTGTCCCCGAACTGCAAAATATCCCAGCGGCTATCAGTAACATGGATAATTGGGCAACATATAGTTCTGATGAACTAGTAACTACAATTAGGATTACCTATTATTCTCTAGACCTTTCTCTTTTTGACGACCCAGGTGACCAATATATCTATATCGGTGACTTAGTAATCAGCACACCTATCGATTCTGACATTGATGGAGTCCCAAATTATGCAGATCTTGATTCTGACAATGATGGGATACCTGATGCGATAGAAGCTTGTGGTGAATTAGGATTATTACTGGAAGAGTGTTCGCTTGACGCAAATGGTGATGCTGAATATCAGGATGAAAATTTAGATAATCTTTCTGATGGACTTGTTGTAGATCATTGTCTTCAAGGCCCTATTGATACAGATGGAGATGGGATTGCTGATTATATAGACTTAGACTCTGATGATGATGGTTGTGCAGATAGTCAAGAAGCGATGACTGATGCATATGGAACAAATCTCCTTGATTACGTATCAAATCCAGTCAATAATGTTGGACTGCTATTATCTGGGATCAGTGAAAATTGTACGATACCGCTTAGCACACAATGGATAGACTCGCTAATTGATGAAGAATGTACCTGCGATCTGGCAGGAGAGGCTATAGTAACCTCTTTTTGTAGGGACATACCTAATAGTGGATCAGTCCAGATCACTTGGACAGGAGGTACTGCACCTTATCAAATAACTGGTGATTTCACAGTAAGTAATCCTACGGATTTCCCTGTTTTCGACCAATTAACTTCGGGTAATTACACAGTATTAATTGTAGACGCTGACGATTGTGAGTCGGTAGTAACTTTCACAATTGAAGAACTGCAAGGTCCAATAATCGGATCAATAGAACCAATGATCGATTGTGATGTCTCAGAAGGACAGTTGCTACTTACTTGGTCTGAAGGTGTTGGTCCATTTGACCTGAGTGGAGATTTTGAAGCTGAATCTATAGAATCACCTTACTTAATAGAAAATGTAATTCCAGGTGATTACTCTTTAATTCTCTCAGATGTTAATGGTTGTCAATCAATGTCTATTGTCACATTAGAGTCTAGATTTTCGGTGGAAGCTAATGTCCAAGTTTTATGTGAGGGAACGGAGTTTTACTCAGTCATTGTCACTACTCCAGAGCCCGTAGAGATAAGCACAGTAGGTTATATATGGAATCAACTCAGCCCAACTGCATATGGACTGTCGCAGATCCCTATCGCTACAAGCCTAGAGGTCATAGTAAATGCGGTTGGTCAGAATTGTCCAACTACTTATGATATCCTTCCACCTGATTGTGTTTGTACTGCTGAAGCAATTCTACCTACAGAGGCGATAATCAATTGTGATAATCCAGTCTTAATCCTAGATGGAAGTGGTTCATCAACTGGAGCAAACTATTCTTACATTTGGTACAACACTACGGGAGAAGAGATTGGTAATGGACTAACGATTGAAGTCACTGAAGCGGGAAATTATACTCTAGAAGTATTTGACAACATACTGGATTGTAGTACGATCGCTATCCTTGAAGTCATTGATGAAGAAGAATTGCCAATTGCTGCCATCATAAGCGAGTCAACAGTACTCACCTGTAATCAATCAGAAATAGTCTTGTCAGTTAATCCCCAAGATAATGTCAGTTACGAATGGATACTCCCTGGACAGTCTACTTCTCTATCAGGAGAGACTCAATTGATAACATTGAGTGGAGAAGTTACACTTATCGCAACGAACTCAGTCAATGGTTGTAGCAATGAGACTAGCCTGAATATCCTAGAAGATATAGATGTCCCACCATTAACGATAGAGACACCACAGATTCTCAATTGTGAGCTAGATTTAGTTATCCTTGAAGCAATCAATATGACGATGAGTCAAGACCTAAGAGTACAATGGTTGGATTCGGACAATACCCCAATTAGCGATGAAGGTGAATTGACATCAGAAGTCAACTTGCCAGGGACGTATATCGTAGAGTCTACTAATGTAGCCAATGGTTGCACCCGCAGAGATTCAATCGAGGTCATTGAGCAACGGATATTTCCAGAGATTACTTTGATAGACCAGATAACATTAAGCTGTGCATCACCTAATGTTACTCTTAGCCCTCAGGTTGATTTGCCAGCGAATCAATATGCATCTCAGTGGGAGTACGAAGGGGAGATCATCAGTACAGAAAATTCGATTGATGTCTTGAATGCAGGTGTTTACCAGCTTTCAGTAATTCATTTAGAGACGGGTTGCGAGTCATCTGAATCTGCCGAAGTATTAGAATCTGAAGGGTTGATGGATGTATTGTTGTCTACTCAAGATCCATCATGTTATCAATCAAATGATGGAGTCATAGATGTTGTCGACATACTAGCAGGTACACCACCATATGAATATTTTATTGATGGTACGAATATAGAATTGCCATTAGAAAATTTGTCGGAAGGGAGTTATTCGATTAAGGTAATTGATGATGCGGGTTGTGAAATCATTATTGACGCGATACTAACATCACCACCTGAAATCTATCTATCTGCAGATTCAGAATCAATAATCACTGTACCATATGGAGAGGATGCCACGATTTCTTTGTTAACTAATGCTAGCAGTATTAGTTCATTAGACTGGTCGCCTGAGATTGATTGTAATGACTGCCTTACTTATGAGATCGCCAATGTCACCGAAAATCAAACTTACGAAGTCAACCTAATAGATGAAGCTGGATGTGAAGCTGAAGAAGTCATTCAGTTGATAGTAGAATATGACATCAAGCTATTTGTGCCTAATATTCTACTGTATGGTACGGATGCAGCATTACTATATCCTCAGACTGCTAATCCTGATATTTATATTACTCAGTTCGATGTGTTTGATAGATGGGGTAATCTCATATTTCAATCTAGCGGGTTTGAACCAAATGACCCTACATATGCTTGGGATGCTACAATCGATGGTAGAGCAGCTGAGTCAGGAGTCTATATCTATCATATCCAGTATAGGCATTCAGTGCTTGGAGAACTACAGATTGCAGGTGATGTAACATTAATGTGGTAGTATGCTAGCTAAGGAAGTCCATTTAGCTTAGTTAGTAAATCATAATTATTAGTCAAATTAACTATTCAAACACCTAATCCTATTCGTACAGGACTATCTTTAAGGATTAATTTAAAACAAAAAATTTCTCTTATGAAAATTAGTTCTCTAGTTATTACGGCATTTCTAGTCTTTTGTGGATTGGGAATCAGTGCTCAAACTTTTTCTCCTGCATTCGCAGGATATAGTAGAAAAAAGACTACTTACATTACGATGAAAGACGGTACTGAACACTCGGTATTTATCAAAAATCTAAAGTTCAAAAAAGGACTCATTGACGAGCTAAAAGTTGAACAAGCAAGTAATGGTAAAAAAGTAAAAATCAATCCGGAAGATATAGATCATATGTACGTACCACCAAGTGCATTAGCTAAGGTTGCACAAGTAACAGATGCAATGACCGATATCAATAAGATTCAAGATGGTGAACTTGATAATACCCACCTAGATGATGGATACCTCTATATGGAATCATCTAATGTTCAAGTAAAGAAAAAGAAGACTCAATACTGTATGTTGCAGTTGATGAATCCTACATTTAGCAAGAGTGTGCAAGTCTACAACGATCCCCTGTCTAATGAGTCAGCTGGTATCGGTGTAGCGGGTATAAATGTAGCGGGTGGACTAGCGAAGTCTTACTATATCAAACTCGCAGGACAAGACACAGCTATGCGAATTTCCAAGAAAGACTACAAGAAGGAAATGGAAGAAATATTCACTGATTGTAGTAAAGTAGTTGGGAAGTACTCTGCTGATCCTAAGTGGGTAGAATTTGAGCAGTTTATCTTTGATTATACTACACAATGCAACTAAACTGATAGATTAATCCAAATCAAAATTTGGCATTGAAAGGTCAATTTAAAGCTATCTCTAACTTCTGAGATAGCTTTTTTTATTGGCTGAATATCCAAAAATCTCAACTTTAGCAGTTAAATGGAGATTTTTGACCTAAGTGTATAGTGGTATCAAGTGGTAACGGTGTCCTATAGACGAAAGTGATTGTATCGAACGATTGGCACTTTCATATCGTATGATTTGCCTATCTGACGTGACATTTTTTTGTCTAGTAGATTACTTAACTATCTATTAACAGTCAATATTTACAATTATTACATATCTTTACGCAAAGACATTTGATTATGGCGAGAAATCTACACTCTATAATTTTTTTACTACTCTTTACGGTTGTATCAGTATCTGCACAGCTTAGTATACTTCCTGACCAAAATTTCTATGTAGAGGGTACACCTGATAATCCATTGGTTACGGGTAAGATTGATGTACAGATGGGAGGAGTTCCACTAGATGCTTTTGATTGGGAGCTTGTTGTTGCTGAAGATATTCCAGCTGGATGGAGATATAGTGTTTGCGTTGGTAAGACTTGCTACATTCCTGGAGTATATAATTCTCCTGAGACGGTACTTATTGAAATGAACGAATCAGAGTTGTTCACGATTTATCTCAATCCAAATGGCGTTGAAGGTATATCCACAATAAACTTCATTTTTAAGACAACTACTGGCGAAGAAATTATGTCACAAGAAGTTACTTACGACATATCAACTGCAAGTTCAACTGAAGAATTAGCAACAGAAGCTGAATTAGTACTTTATCCAAACCCGACAGTCGACTTTTTCAATATTTCTAATGATGACAATATTGCTCAAGTAAGTGTATTCAATATACTTGGTAAGGAGATGTTCACATACGAGCATGAAAGTGGACAAGCGTATTCAGTTGCAGACTTCAATGATGGATATTATCTGACAAGATTAATTGACAAAGCAGGTAAGAGCCTTAAAGTCATCAGATTCAACAAGACAAGTAAGAATTAATAAGAAAAGGTCTAGCACCTATCTTCTATTAAATTATACAATAGGAATCATCTTATCGAGATGATTCCTATTTTTCATTGTAGTCAACTTTTTCCATCCTGCGTAGATTCGTCGCAAGACTAATTTGTATTTGAATTATTATCCGCTTTTACAATTAGCATGTATATTTAGGAAAGACTGTTAATGTTGGAATTACTATTACATACCAATAACACAAGTAAGAATTGATTGGCAAGGTTAATATACCTTCTCTTTCATTTTTGATATTCTATGTAATTGGAATCGTAATATCCAGGCAATTTCCATTTTTCTTTGATAGTGTGGCCTCACATATTGGTTTTGTCATATTAATTTGTTTCACAAGTTTTTTACTCTATTTAAGTCTTCGTGATTATAAGAGTTATGCAGGTCTGGCTACGATTGGATCCCTTATTGTTTTTGCTTTATTTGGGTATTATCGCACGGCCAACTATCATGCTTTGTCTCACAGCGATCATTACTCTTACATCGATCAAGCTGATATTCTGATTGGTACTGTTTCTGACCTACCTACTCAAGGTAAACATATCAAATGCCAACTTGAAGTCTCGTCATCAGGGAGATCAGTAGACTCAATGTTTCGTGCTAGTGGAGCTATACTTGTGTATTTTGAGCTCGACTCAATCTCCTCAACTCTTGCACCTGGAGATATCGTTCTTTGTGAAGTGAATCCAAGGAGTGTGAGAAAAAATGCCAATCCTCACGTCTTTGATTATAAACAATATCTTGACAATCGAAACATCCACTTTCAGGGATTTATAAAAGCGGATAAGTGGATCAGAGTGGCCAGGGGAGCACTTCCTTGGTATTGGCAGAAAGCTACAACTTTACGTAAGTATAGCTTGAGTGTTATAGATCAGCATATCGACTCGATTGATAATAAGGCAGTTTTGTCAGCGATGCTATTAGGTGTGAGAAGCCTTATTTCTGACGAATTGTATGATGCGTATACGGATACTGGTGCCGTCCACGTACTTGCTGTATCCGGCCTACACGTTGGAATTTTCACCATTATTTTGTATTGGTTCTTTGGATTGTTTCGGATCAATCATCCTTGGTATAAATGGTTAAAGCTAGTCTTGACTCTACTGGTCGTATGGAGTTTTGTCCTTGTTACAGGTGCAGCACCGGCAGTAACTAGAGCAGCTACGATGAGTACTCTTGTCATAATTGCCCATAGTTTCAATAAGCAAGTCAATACCTACAATGTACTATCAGTGACTGCATTGGCTATGTTGCTGTATAATCCTTTGATGTTGTATCAAGCAAGTTTTCAGTTTTCTTTTTTGGCGCTGTGGAGTATCCTGTTTTTTATGCCAATATTGATAGGTCACTATACACCCGAGCATAGTTGGTTTCAGAAATTGATCGCATTCTTTTATGTATCAATTGCTGCTCAAGTATTAGTCCTGCCTTTAACCATCTTTTACTTTCATAAAATGGCGAGTTACTTTTGGGTAAGCGGGCTGTTCGTGATTCCTGCAGCATTTGCAATTTTGTGCTTGGGATTATTGCTACTATTATTTGATGTGTTAGGTCAATATGTCACAGTGTTTGATTGGCTCAATGCCAATGTCATCTCTACATTGTTAGAATGGATAATTGGAGCCAACAATTATTTGATCGCTTGTATCCAAAAACTACCATTGAGTGCAATAGATGGTTTATGGTTGAGTCCAACTGAGCTTATCATATTGTATATCGGGATCGTACTCAGTATGATAGCTTTTGCAAAGCACAAGGGTTGGGTGTTAATCTGTGCAATGATCGTATTTCTCGGATTTACAATTCAGCGAGCGGTATGGAATCATCATATCGGCGACAACCGATCTGTATATATCTATGATGTATATGGTCGAAGTTTGATAGATATTATTTACCAAGATCAGGTTTACAGCATACTTAATGACGACAGTGAAGAACTTGCTTCGAAAAATACGTTTATCAGAGGGAATAATCGGTACTATAATGGCGCCAGAGAAGCTGATGGATTACCCGAATTCAGTAGGCAAAAAGGCGCATTCTTTTCAGTTGGGAATACTGTGTTCTTATTTGCTGGACACGATAGCATCTATCAATATAAAAGCATGATACCAGTTGATTATGCGATTATTCAACATAACTATGTTGCTGATATAGACAAAATGCGTAATCAATTTGACATCAGAAATGTAATTGTCGATGGGACTAACTCGTATCAAGCAAAAAGGGCAGTTAGAAAAGATTGTTATACCTATAAATTGCCCTACATCGATACTCAATATGGCGCAATTGAAATAAAGTACTAATGTGTGCTTTGCTAACAATCTTAACTAGCTATTTCAAATGCAAATCACCCATATAGAGTTGTTATTCAATTTAGAACCTGAGAGAAGAGTTTTTAATACCGTCAGTTCGGCATAACAGCTAATAAATTATACGCTTGTTTTAGTTTTGATTGATATCATTACCTTTGAGAATAATTACTATTTAAATAAAAATTAAAAACAATGAAAAATTTATTATTTCCGCTCATTCTTCTTCTAGGTGTTTCTTTGTTAACTACATCTTGTAAAGATGATGACGACGATGGTCCTAGAGCTAACACGGTTCAAGTAAATGGTGTAACAGAAACATTAACCCAAGCTTTACTTGAAGAGTATGGTGATAATGGCAATGGGAGTTTTGATTGGGATATAACACTAATTACAGATGGTTTTGACTTGGTGAATTATTCAGGTGCAGGATCTATTCTGTATTTGGATTTAAACACAAATTCGGCTGATGGATTGGTCAGCGGTACTTACAATTGGTCTGCAGATAGGGACGTATTTACAATTGTTGATGGAGGAATGACCTTAGGTTATGATTTGGCAACGGAGACGAGTGATTATGAAATGTCGGCAACTGCGGGTACTGTCGTAATTACAGTAGGAGACAATGAAACAGAGTTTGATGTATCCTTGACAATGGAGGATGGCGAAACACTTAATGCATACTACAAAGGAGAGCTAACACCTTTCTAGAAGTATTACCCCTTTAATGAAACTAACTAGCTGCTATTAACTATGTTGATAGCAGCTAGTTTTATTGTATTCACTACCTTTAAGGTGAAATTACTATTTAAAAAAAATTTAAAAACGATGAAAAATTTACTATTTCCCTTCATTCTTCTTTTAGGAGTTTGTTTACTCACAACATCATGTAAGGATGATGAAGATGATGCTAGATCTAATTCTGCAGTGATTAACGGTTCTACTATTACTTTGACAGAAGGAACTCTTACAACTTTTGGTGACAATGGCAATGGTAGCTATGATTGGGATGTGACCTTGACTTCAGGTGACCTTGATCTTGATGCTTACACTGGTACTGGATCATTTGTATACCTTGATTTGAACACAAATTCAGCTGATGGATTGGTTAGCGGAACATATAATTGGTCTGCAGATAGAGATGAGTTTACAATTGTTGATGGAGATGCAGGATTAAACTTTAATCTTGCAACATATGAAGCTGATTATCAAATGAGTGCAACAGGCGGAACAGTTGTTGTCAATGTTGGAGACAATGAGACAGAGTTTGATGTAAACTTGACTATGACTGACGGCGGAACTGTGACTGCATATTATAAAGGAGCACTTACACAGTAATAAGGGATAAGTCTTTCTAAAATTTATAAGCTGCTATTGACTTTATGTTGATAGCGGCTTTTTTTATTCAAATGTGTATCTTGAAGAGGTAATTCAAATATACTTTCAATTGAAAGAGACATTCAAACCCATCACATTTGACCGAAAACAGCGGATAGCCTTTCTTGCAATATTGTTATTGATTCTCATTGGAGGGATATGGAATATATGGGGTATATCCTACGATCGAAATAAAGTAATAGAGACTGTAGACTTAGAAACAGCTATCGTAGAGCAGCGCAATTACAAACGTTACTGGCGTAGTCAAAGAAAGAAATACAACTGGAATAATTACAAGTCAAATAAGAAGTATTCTAGATCCAACAATGCATACAATAAATCCTCTGACAAAAACTACTCAAGCTCAGACAAAAAATATTCTTATCAAAGTGACATTCAAAAAGAAAACTTAAACACAGCGAAAAACATCTTCCCTAAATCGAAGTATCAAGATTCAATAGTTAACGTGGAAGTTGATGAGAATTACACCGAAGATTCTAAGGTGGCAGATCTAGCTAGAAGCATACAATATGAACTCCACTACTTTGACCCAAACACAGTTTCAAAGGAAGAGTTACAATCAATGTTCTTACCAGAGAAGTGGGTCAATAATCTCATCAACTATCGAAATAAAGGTGGGACATTTCGCAATAAAGCTGAAATCAAAAAACTCTACAGTACCACCGATGACTTGTATGTGCAAATCGAACCTTACGTCAACATTAATGAGGAAGATATGTCTGCAGCTATAGCAAAGAGCTACGAAGAGAAAAACAAAGAATGGCTTGAAGAACTTAAAAGGGAAGGCGAAGGTATTGATCTCAGTCAAGCCAATGCAGAGACACTGCGTAAGTTGCCCAACATTTCTACTGGCGTTGCCAACGGTATTGTGAAGTACCGGCAACTTCTAGGTGGCTACCATAGTATGAGTCAATTATCAGAGGTGTACTATATCACTCCTGAAGGATTAGAATCACTTAAAGCATACGGAACTCTCAACCCGGTGATAAATTATATCAATATCAATAAAGCATCGCTTGATCGGTTAGGTAAGCACCCTTATATCACTTATAAAAGAGCAAAAGTCATCCAGAAATATATCAAGAACCACGGTCCATTTGCAGAAGTAGATGATGTGATGAAGATCGGAGTCTGGAGTCAAGAGCAATTCGATCAGGTTAAGCCGTATTTTATGGTAGAGGATAAGGAATAATTCCACTCAAATAAGATGACACTGTCATTGCAGTGAGTTCGTCAACTTTTATACCTTTACACAAGCTAAATTTTAGACATATGTTAGACTTGATGTTTCTCATTGATATCCCCGATTTCACGTCCTCAGCTGTCTGGCTGAGCTTATTGACATTGACGTTTCTCGAGATCGTCTTGGGAGTTGATAATATCATATTTATATCTATTGCAGCTGGAAAGTTGCCTGATAATGAACAGAAGAAGGCCACTAATATTGGTTTGATATTGGCCATGGTAATGAGAGTTGCCTTGTTGTTTGGTATTACTTGGTTGATTGGAATGAACAAAGCGTTGTTTAGCTTTGACTTCCTTGGAATTAAGGCCGGTTTTACAGGCCAGAGTCTCATCTTGATTCTAGGAGGAATATTTCTACTCTACAAGGCTGTGACAGAGATTCACCATAAGCTAGAGGGAGATGAGCACGAGGAGGAGACTGGAAGCAAGAAATCAAGTCTCAACAGTGTAATCGTGCAGATCACATTGATCAATATTGTCTTTTCATTTGACTCGATCTTGACCGCTGTAGGGATGACTAACGGAGTAGAAGGTGCCTTAATTATTATGATTATAGGTGTTGTGCTCTCTGTGATTATTATGATGCTATTTGCAGTTCCCGTTGGTCGATTTGTCAATAAGCATCCGACTATACAGATGCTTGGTATGTCATTTTTGATTCTTATTGGTTTCACATTAATCTTAGAAGGAGGGCACCTAGCGCATATGGAGATAGGTGGTAATCCTATTGGTATTGTGCCTAAGGGTTATCTATACTTTGCCATCGCATTCTCATTACTTGTAGAGTTTCTTAATATGCGTCTGCGAGGTAGTAAGCCAGTCCAGCTTAAAGGAATAGAAGAAGAAGCAAAAGCGAAGGGCATCATCTAAGCGTAAGACCATTATTTCATTGATATAAATTCAGAATTACACCTATGTACCAAGACATCAAATTCAACCTTAAGAAAGCAGTAGTCTTCTTTGATATAGAAGCGACTGGACTCAACGTCCTGAGAGATCGTATCGTGCAGATTGCATTGATTAAGTACACTCCAGACGGTAGGGAAGAAGAGTTGGAGATGATGATCAACCCTGGTCATGTGCCTATTTCTGCTGAAGCAATGGCGGTGCATGGAATCACACCACAGATGCTCAGTAATAAGCCTACATTCGATAAGGTTGGAGAACAGCTTTTTCATTTTATTGGTAATGCAGATCTAGCAGGTTACAACTCTGACAGATTTGATATCCCGATGCTGATGGAAGAATTTGCTAGGATTGGACTTGAGCTAGATATCTCTATCCGCAACACGATAGATGTGCAGAAGATCTTTTACAAGATGGAACCAAGGACATTGTCAGCTGCCTACAGATACTTCTGTGCAGCAGAACTAGAAGGTGCCCATGATGCTCTAGCTGATGTGAAAGCTACAGTTGATGTACTCCGGGGGCAGCTAGTAAAGTATGATGGTGTTGACTATATAGATGGAGATAATTTCCGAACTGCAGCACCTATCATTAATGATATGAATGCTCTCAGCGAATTCACCAATGACAGACGTACTGTCGATGTGACTATGCGGATGAAGTACAATAGTGATGGTGTGATTGTATTTAATTTCGGCAAGTATATAGGAAAACCAGTTGCAGAGACGTTAGTTAAAGACAAGCAATATCTCAATTGGATTCTAGAGAAAGATTTCTCAACCCAGATGAAGCAGATAGTCAGAAAGCTTGTCAAAGAATATGAAGCTAAGCAGCAATCATAAGATCTCAATCCTAGTCGGATTTCTACTCACAGTTACAACAATTGGCTGTTACCAACCTGTAGAAGGTTGTGTAGAGCCTTGGGCCACCAACTATGATATATTAGCAGATGACTTGTGTGACGATTGTTGTACACGACCAAAGGTCAATGCTGATATTGCATATTATATCAATGATTCTACATCATATGCATTTGGGGATACCATTCTAAGTTCTTCTGGACGCTATTACTCACTATTGAATCTCAATATGATGTTGCTAGACTTTGAGCTTGGTTCAGGTGGCGTACAGATAGAAGAAATTAATGATACAGTTGAAATCGATAATATTATTTACGAAGAGGACTTTGGATTTAGTATTGGACAAGGCAGTGTAATACAGTTGACAGAATATGAGGAACCCTATGCTGTAGATAGTATAGCATTTTCTCAGGGTTTGATTTCTGAGTGGCAGGACACAACGATATTTGGTCGAGATAATACCACTATCGCTCTTGCCATTGACAGCCTTTATATCGATGCATCAGATATATTCACGAGGATGAGTTGTACTATCAGTCTTGATACAATGGATATTGATACAATACATTTAGTAGCAACAACATCAGATACGTTGAGATATGGATTTGTATTTGACGATATAGAACTTAATTTGGGGAGCAGCACTACTCTAGAGATAAAGGTAGACCTGTTCAGTTGGTTTGACGAAGTCATTGAAGGAATAGACACAAATGATCCAAATGTCTCGGCTGATATATTAGCAGAAACATTACAAGACCATATCACCATTGAATAGCTTTTGTGTACAACATCTATGTTTTAATTGATGTTATCACTAAACTAGCTAAGAAAACCTTATAAAATGCCGAAATTACACAGGATTGCTTTCATATTATTATGCCTTATTGGTACCACTATTATAGGTTGTGATGATGAAGATAATGATGATGTATCTCAGTCTAACACTGGTGAAATAAATCTAAATTTCACCGCAGTCTACGAAGATGAGCCACTAGTTTTGCTAAGAGATTATGCATACACTGGCGATGATATCATCAATTTTACAACATCTAACTTCTTTATTTCTGATGTCTATTTGACGGATTCAAATGGTGGAACGACAGATTTGGTCGATGTTGACTTTATCAACTTCACAGAAAAGAATGTCATTGAAGAATTGGCAGAAGAACCAATTGTTCTGAATATTGATAACGTTGCTTCTGGTGATTATTTGTCTATCACTTTCTCTGTAGGTGTTAACCCAACAGTCAATCAGACTCAACCTTCAGATTACAATCCTGATAGTCCTCTAAGTTTCTCAAGTCAGTATTGGGTAGCTTGGGATAGCTACATATTTGCGAAGTTTCAAGGTAATTTGTCCGACCCCAATATTGTCGGTGATAATGTGCCGTGGTTGTTTCACACAGGAAAGGATGAGGTATTTAGGACATTTACTTTTGCGATTAATGGTTCGCTTGACGCAAACTCAACAGTCGATATTGACATTGAATTAGATCATAAGGAGCTATTTGCAATTGATGCTGGATTTATGGATATCAGAAGTAAGCCTACTAATCACGACCCTAACGATATAGAGCCATTCATCATCATTACTGAAAACTTTGAAACTGCAGTTACCGTGCAGTAATGTTTGCTGATGCAAATAAAGAATCCATATCGATTAATCTTGATGGCCCTTGGGTCAGTTATACTAGTAAGTATAGGGTGTAACAATGATCCAATAGTGATGGAACCTAATGGTGGAGGAGGAGAGACGATTGATCTCACGAGCATCCCATATGATCCAACAACATTCGAGGTGCCGAGTATCCCTGATTTTTTACCACTTATCAGTCCGGAGGACAACCCACTGACGGAAGAAGGAATCCAATTGGGAAGGCACTTGTTTTATGATCCTATACTTTCCATCGATAGTACATTGAGTTGTTCTTCTTGTCACCTGACTGATCTAGCATTTACAGATGGTGAGGCGGTGAGTCCAGGTGTTGACGGCATACTAGGTCCACGTAGTTCAATGTCTTTGATCAATATTGGTTACAACTATCGAGGCTTATTCTGGGACGGTAGAGTACGTACACTTGAAGAACAAGCTAAATTACCTATTGAAGATCCCATTGAATTGAACCACACATTTACTGAGTTGATAAGTGACTTACAGGGTCACGACGAATATCCGCGTATGTTCAGAGAGGCCTTTGGTATCAATAATACTGATGAAATAACTGCGGATCTTACAGCTAAAGCAATTGCACAATTCGAACGGATATTGATCAGTGGCTCTAACTCTAAGTATGATAGAGCCATCAATGCTAATACTGCCGCTCTCACACCTCTAGAGCAACATGGGTTTGACTTATTTGTTGATGCAGGTGATGAAGATACAGTGGATGCTGAGTGCAGTCACTGTCATCACGGTGGCTTATTTATGGGAGACTTATTCTTCAATAATGGTATTGATGATACAACTAATCCTGACAACTTGCTAGATCTAGGTAGGGGAGGAGTTACAGGATACCCCATTGATATGGGCAAATTCAAGGCACCGACATTACGTAATATAGAACTCACCGCCCCTTATATGCACGATGGTCGATTCGCTACATTAGAAGAGGTAATTGAGCACTATAACTCTGGAGGTCATCCAGCACCCAATCTCGATCAGAATATAAGGCCACTCAATATGAGTGAATACGACAAGGAGGCGCTACTAGCCTTCTTACATACTTTGACGGATACGACCTATTTGTATCCACAATTGGTGTCTAACCCACACTAGTTCAGTTTATTATACATTAAGTATATAAATATCTTACAATCGGCAATTTTTGTCATTGCCAAATCACCCTTCCCCGTATAACTTTGTAATGTAATTAATAAGAAAGCTAAAGAGCTTTACAATTAACGAGGCAAGTTTTAAGGGTTTCAAATTATATTTTAAGACTTGCTTTTCGGATATGTTCATGGGATTCCTTGTTAAAGGCTAGTAGCAACGGCCGCCAGCCTTTAACAAGACTTTTAAACCTTCCCAGAAAGAGCAGAGAGATTCAGAGAGTGGACATCCGAAGATTATTTAGAAAGAGATTGAGTTTACAAATAAGTTGGTTTTTAAAATTGCAGAAATGCAATCGAACATACTGTTGATATGTTCATGGGATAAGAAGTGGTCACAAATCATGAGTGTGGCCACTTTTTTTTGTTATTCGCCGTTCTTATTTGCTTGGTTTTTGATCCGGTTGTATTCTTCTATAGCAGTCTCTGCCATAATCATCATATTAGTCGTGGATTGTGAACCTTTATCCTTTAGGATTATCCGTCCATTATTGTCCATAAATATGAATGTCGGAAATTCGTCAACTTGAAAGATAAACCTCAAATCCGGGCCCTCCAGCTGTTCAGCATTAACCTTATAATTGATAAAATTGGTATTGTAGTACTCACCTAAAGTCTTGTTGACAAAGACTGTTTCATCCATTACTTGGCACGGAAGGCACCAATCAGTGTAGAACTTAACAAACGTCAACTTCTCACCTTCTTCCTTGGCAAGATCTAGTACATCTGATAGAACATTGGGTTTGATGAAATTGACACTACTGGTCTCGTCGTACTCAAATCTTGGCATATCGTCATGTTCAGGTTCTATATGTTGCTGTGTCTTACAGTAAGTCAATAAGACAGTGAACCCGAGTAAAATTGGAAGTAATCTGCTATAGAGAACGGTCATAGCTGTAAAGTTAAGTATACACTGCGGTGTTTACAACGAATACCTTACAAATTAACGACTACCATTGAAGAGATTAACATACGTTAAAAGATCATGCTAATTAGATGTCGAGCGATTGAATTTTTGATTCAATGAACTGATTGCTAATTTCACTTCTCTTATCATTTCTGAGATGATATCATTTAGTCTAAACTTGCCCATTGGTACTGAACCTAATCGTTTAGTCGGCAATATTGCCCACAGGACTAAATAAATCAATGTGAATGGTGTAAAGAGTGTAAAGGCAAAGATGAGCCTAACTATTATCTTTTCTTTGATACCCAGATAGTGAGCGATACCACTTGATACTCCGCTGACCAGCACATGATCTTCATCTCTGTACAATCTGCCATCGTTGCTGCTTGTGGTAGACTCTTGGTTCGATGTCGGTTCGTTTGAGATGGACTCTACTGTTCCTACTTGTTCGATTCCTGCTTGGATATGCTGAAGTGTAACTATTTGATTAGGCCCTATCTTTTCTTGTAAAATTTCAGCGAATCGATATTCAATGTCAGTGACAATACTAGGATCTTCAGCATTAAATATTGCTTCTAATTGATCAAGGTAATGTCTAAGTTCTTGATAAGCGTCTTCATCAATGATGAATGGTCGCATTCCGAGGTTTATGTTGAGTGTTTTTTTCATGTTATGTTGGGTATATCAGAATTAGGAATTATAGAGATAGTCTATGCGAGCAAAAGTTGCACAGAGCTTTGTAAGCTGTTCCAATGAATTTTAAGTTTGGATAGTACTGACTTTCCATCTTTTGTGGTTGTGTAGTATTTACGAGGTGGTCCCGATTCAGATTCCACCCAATCATACGACAGTAAATCAGCCTTTGACAATCTCGTGAGTAGTGGGTAGATAGTGCCTTCGACGACAATTAACTGACTCGCTTTAAGTTGTTTGAGGATATCTGATGGGTAAGCGGGAGCCTTATCTGTGATACTAAGTACACAGAGTTCTAGTATCCCTTTTCGCATTTGTGCTTCTGTGTTTTCTATTTTCATATTACAAATCTATATTGAATTTCGCTAATATGCAATACATAGTACCTTGTTTCGTATAGAATGCCCTATTTTATGGACATACAAGCGTTTTGGGTAGACTAAAATTGTCTGTTTAGATTAATAATGGGTTGGTCTTTCACTGAAAATGTTGTTAAAAAAACCATTTTCAGTCAGATTTTTCATTTGTAGCACGCAATTTGCTGATTAGGAATAGGTTAGCGGTATTTACAGTGAAGCGGTTTAGCGTTTCCATAAAGGCTACAGTTATGAAGACAACTATATTTAGTATCTGGCTATTGCTTGGAGTTGGTTATTGGTTCATTGCCAATAATTATTGTGGCAACAATTCATCTACACCTGAGATTGTAGAAGTCATATCACCATTTTACTTTGAAGATGGTGGAAGTGAGATTATTCCCACAGATTTATTTTCAGACTATCAAGAAGACTTACGCAATATGTATCCAGAGGGTACAGAATTGACAATCGTTGGATATATGACTCCAGATGAACAAGCTTCTAATGAGAATATTGGATTAGAAAGAGCTCAAGCTCTGATGAATCATCTAAAGCTCTCAGACGATAAAGTATCACTGCAAGGTGAAGTTGTAGAAAACCTAAGTCCTAACAGTCAATATGCTTCAATCTATAATCCGGAAGATGGCAAAACTGAAGTAGCAGAGACTTCTACTACCTCAAATAAAGAAAATGATAGAGCCGTCGTAGAAAATGAAGTAGGAGATAGGTCTAATTCAAATATTGCGAAGCACTCTACAATCTACTTTCCTTTCAATAGCACAGAGAAATTAGAACGTAAAGAAGTCAATACCTACCTCAACTCGATTGCTTTACGTGTATTAGGCTCAGGGGAGACTGTTGTACTTACGGGATATGCTGACTATGTAGGGACTAGGGCATATAACTATAGACTAGGAGAGAAGAGAGCATATGCAATTAAGTATTACTTGATAAGTAGAGGTGTCAATCCACGAAAGATATTAACGGTATCAAAGGGTGAGGGTTATAATCCTCAAAAGGCAAGTGCTGACGATAGACAAGATGACAGACGAGTAGAACTTCTCCTACTCAACTAAATAAATGGTGATTTTTTCAGATAGAAAATAGACAGTAAGATGATTCAGTTAAGCATATTCAATGACTTTTGTAGCTGGTGGATGCTATGGTGGATATTACCTGCTCTTCTAGGGTTGGCTTTAGGATATTTGCTCAATAATTCTTGGAAAAGTCGCTATCAAGCGATAAAGGATAATCACGATCAGCTCATATTGAGAAATAATCAACTTAAAAGTGAAAATCAAATAATAGCACAAAAGCAAACAAAAGCAGCTCTTAAGATTGAGGAGTCAGATCGTAGAATTGATAGACTGATTGGTCAGAAGAATCATTTGCAAGCAGCATTAGCTAAGGTAGACAATAGCAATTCTCCAAAGCCTAAAGCTAATCAACAAGAAAGTCATACTGAATCTAGTGGTTCTCTTGTGATTGATAAGACTAATAATCAGCCTGAAGCAAATGAGGTATTTAATCTTAATACTCCAGAGGATAACAAATCAAATAAGAATTCAAAGAAGAAGGGTAAGGACATAAATGATATCAATAATAACCTTCAAGTCATTGAAGGCATCGGTCCAAAAATGGAAGCCGTACTTAAGGAAAATGGGATTGATACTTGGGCAAAATTGGCTAAGAAGTCAAAAGGTGATTTGAAGAAAATGCTAGAGGCCTATGGTTCAAAGTATGCATTAATCAATGTGAATGATTGGCCGTCTCAGGCACAACTTGCAAGTCAAGGTAAGTGGGAAGAACTAATCAAATTCCAGCAATCAAATAATAAGACGCTAGGATCAACAAAGTCAAAAGCTAAGGCTATGTTATCTAAGTATGGTCTCATACAGCCACCAGCAAATCAAGGTGACTTAACAGTTTTTGAAGGTATTGGATCTCGTATCGCAACAATACTAGGTCAGAACGATATCAAAAATTGGGAGGACCTTGCCAATACACCCGTGGTCAAGCTCCGCGGCGTACTTGAGAATAGTGATCCTGTATTCAAAATGATTGACCCTTCATCTTGGCCTAAACAAGCACAACTTGCAATAAGTGGTAAAGATGACATTCTTAAAGAGTATCAAGAATTCTTAAGAACTAATTCATAAGCAATTCATATAAAGAGCAAGAGGAAAAATAGTTTCCATTTTTTGACTTTAGTAAGCAGTAGATCTCTGCATACATTCGATGTCATATCTTGATCAATTGTTATGTGGTAATAATCTGATCTTGCCAACCAAAAAAAAGCGTCGTTCTAAATCACTAGTGGCTACACGAAACTATCATCAGAAGATGAAATATCTCGCGTAGCCATGGGAGTATTATTCTACTACATAGATTCATGTCTATAACCAATAGAACATACTTAATAGACACTTTTTGTCGCCTACATCCCTACGTTTAGTTAGTTTGATTGTCAGATATTTCATATATAATTATACACATATGAAATATCCGAAATTGTAACGTAGATTACACAATATCAGTACTTTACCTATGTCTGCAACATCAGTGGATATTTCACAGTTTAGTATGTGTATGCAAATGAAGAGTATCATATTAGGAGGTGGATGTTTCTGGTGTATCGAACCGATATTTCAGGAGATAAACGGTGTCCTATCGGTCCATTCTGGATACGCAGGAGGATTTGATGAAAATCCAACATACAAATCAGTATGTGCAGGGGTGACAGGTCACACTGAAGTAGTAAAAGTTGAATATGATGCAGATGTAATTTCGCTTGCGCAGATTTTACAAGTGTTCTTTACTCTTCACAATCCAACAACTCTTAATCGTCAAGGTAATGATGTTGGTACACAATATAGGTCAGCTGTGTATTACAACGATGATAAGGAATTAGCAATCATTGAAAACGCAATTGCTGAAGCAGAAGAACTTTGGAGTTTGCCTGTTGTCACTGAAGTCAAGAAGGATATCAAATATTATCCAGGAGAAGCTTATCATCAGAACTACTATAATCTTAATCCGAATCAAGGATATTGCTCTTATGTCATATCCCCGAAGTTGAGCAAGTTGCGTAAGACCTTCACGGCACTGCTGAAGAGCTTAATTATTATACTTATGTCTTTTGTAGGGTTGCAAGCACAATCTATTATACTTGAAGACACTCTTCCACCAACTGACCCTGTCGAAGGAGTACCGATATTGAGTGTCAACTTTTATCTATTAGATTATACTGGATTTGTAGACACAATCATTTCTTCGCAAATAGAACATAATATTGCCTTTCTCAATCAAGAGTATGAAGGAAAAGTAAAATTTGTCCAAGGGACTACTGTCAAGGATGGAGGTAAAGTCTATCTGCCAGAAATCTACGATGACTTTTATGCAAGTGATGGAGAGGTGATTAAGAATTTTACAGAAAGACTAGAACTCCAAGGGGGAGTAAATATTTATATATGTCGTACTTACTTGGATGAAGATGGCACTGCTGAACTCTTAGGATTTACCCCAGTACTCAAGGCAAAACAGTATGCCTATAAGCTCAATACACCTCGATTTGACAGGATATTTATGTCCTACTCTGGCCTTAATGATAAGACCACTATTGTACATGAGATGGGGCATTTTCTGGGGCTACATCATCCGTGGAGATTACATCCGATCAATCTAGAACTACAAGGCCTTACAAGTGAGAAAATCATAGAAGATAATCATATGTCTTATTCGGATTCTGTCCACGAGTTCACAGCAGAGCAACTAGATAGAATGCAGCATTTTGCACTGCAGTTTCGGAGATACCTATGTGCCGATATTGAGCTTTCTCAGCCCTAACATTTTCAATCAGTTCATTAAAAGTTTGATTAATTTGGGTTTTCCTTTTTTCGTCCACTAAATAACTGACTATGGACTATTCCGAATTACCTGAAAAAATGCCCAAGCGATCAATCCTAGCTTTACTAATCAGATTAGGAGATGCTGATGGTGACAATCATCCAAGAGAGCAGCAGTATATGGAAGAGGTCTGTTATGCAATCGACCTGCCAATATCTGACATAGAACAAGTCCGAAAAAATCTTGGAGACTATCCTCTCGACCCACCTACAGAGGAAGGTGAAAGAATGCAGATACTTTACTATCTCTTATTTCTAATGAAGATAGATTTCAAAGTCACTGAAGAGGAAATAGCGATAATTAGAAAATTTGGCTTCAAGCTTGGATTCAGAGAGCAGTTAGTAGAGGATATGATCACTGTTATCAAGAATCATACTGACAAACTCGTACCTCCCGATGCATTGTTAGATATTATAAGAAACTATAGTAATTAGAACTTCATCACCTTACTCGTATGCACATTTCGATTATCTGATTGAAGTTGGATGATATACAATCCATCATTGTATTCACTAAGATCGATCGATGGAGTATCTATATCACCTAAGTATACCATTCTTCCTTGTATATCCGTGATAGTTAATATCATACCAATGGATAGATCGCCTTTAATTGTGACTTTAGCATCTGTAAGAGTAGGGTAGAGGCTATATTGGTCTCCACGATCTTCATACGCTGATAATACGGCACCTTCTAGTAGACTTGATCTTGGTCCTTCAAGCATTGCTCGCATGAGATCTACTTGATCTTGGGTAAACATATTGTAGCAAGTCTCTACACTGTAGTCCATATAATTCTCTATCATATCTGGCAGATCATCCTCAGTACAACTGTCTTTTGTGTGCAATTCAGCACAAGTCATACCAGCAGCTTGCGAATTACTATCTGCAACAGGAGTGTCGTCCATAAAGTCATCCATCGTACAATCTCCATCACCCCATATATGTCGCAATCCAAGGTAATGGCCTACTTCATGAGTAGCTGTTCGTCCTTGATCATTTGTGCCTAAGAGGGTCATATTAGAGGGATTGTTAGGCCCTATAGCTTCATAGTGAATAACTACACCATCTTTTTGTTCTATATCTTCTGGTATTGTACCATCTGGCCAGTTTGGAGCTTCCACTGGAGGATAGGCATAGCCAAGTATGAATGGAGATTCAGTACCACCAATATCTACCGACATATTACAAACCCAGATATTGAGGTATCGATTAACGTCCCACGCCTCAATACCTCCTGTAGCGCTGCTTTTCATAAGATCAAGCTCAAGATTCACAAACTCTGTTATACATTCAATATTTTCTGCAAGGGACTCAGGGTCAAATAAATCAACACCACATGCTATAATCGCTTCAAAGTATGCAGCTATGTCAATGTTGATAAACGATTGAACCGATGTTTGAGTCCGAGTGATACCATTAGTAGAATTGCCATTCGGGTCGATATCCGCGAGTTTAAATTCAATATTCGCTGTTCCAGCAACGTCTTGGAAGATTGGTCGAGTCTCAAATGCATTTTCGTTTTCTCTCAGGAAGTCTGCATTTAGTGCTTCCATTTGTGTATTGATTACGTTGTCAGAAAGATTTTGCGCATCATTATTATATAGGATATGTATGACAACAGGGATGGTCAATGTATCTCCATCTCTGTACGTGACACTCGACTTAGCATCAAGGATAGTCTGTGTGATGACATCCTTATATCCTGGAAGTTCTCTTTCTTGCAATGTTTCTAATAAGGAGTTCCCGCATATTTGGTCTTGGCCAAATAAAAGGATAGGGAAGAACAAAATCGACAAGAAGAGTAGATTTTTCATAATATTCAGTTGTTTTACTTCATCTAAATATATTGAATTTTGAAGTAGGTTAATCTTACTTTGCGTTAATATTTACATAAATAAGCTCCATATTGGAGTCTTTATATGTAGATATATGGTTTTGCATACGTAGTTAAAGAACAGATGAGCAAGAAAGCGATTTGGATTATTATTGGATTGATGATAGCAGCGATGTTAGGTATTGCAGCTATACAGATGCTTTATATCAATTGGCAGTTTAAACTTGACGATCAGAAGTTCGATGATAAAGTGTTTGAAGCTTTAGCGATTGTCAAGACTCAACTAGAGGATGATGCTGAGACGATTAACCTAGAGTTATTCAAAAAATCTAATTCCAAACTCTTCGATAAAGAAGGAAAAGAAGCAATCAAGTCCTATCTCAAACGACCTAATGAAGGCTGGTCCGCAGGTCTACGTAATTATGAGTTGTCAAGTATTCCATTTTTACTCAAACCCGAGGCAAAATTAGAGAGTATTGACCTTAAGAAACTAGATGGCTATATTAGACAAGCCTTCGACAGCAAAGGATTAATCTTGGATTATGATTATGGTGTTTACTCTATGAAGTTGGCAGACTTCAGCTCTGTGAATGGACACTTCATTGCGAATGTTGGTAGTGGAGCAGCATCTCACCAAGAAACAGACTTAAATAGTATCTTACATAATACGCTTTATAGTATTCCGCTATTTGAAAATGGAGAAACCGAAGTAGGAGCACTCAAAGTGAACTTCCCATCTAAGAGGTCATTTATCCTTTCCTCAATCTGGCTTCCTTTATTGGGGTCATTATTATTTACAGGGTTGATAGCGTTTTGCTTTATATATACAGTTATGGTTGTGTTTAGACAGAAGAAAGTCTCCGAAATGAAGACAGACTTCATTAATAATATGACCCATGAGTTCAAGACGCCTATAGCGACAATATCACTTGCCTCAGACTCAATCTTAAGTCCTTCAATCATTAGTAATGAAGATAAGATTAGACGGTTCCTTGGTATCATCAAGCAAGAAAATACTCGGATGCTCAACCAAGTTGAGAAAGTCTTACAAATGGCACGGATAGACAAACGTGAATTTGAACTCAATCTAACAAAGGTTAATGTGCATGATACGATTACAAAAGCGGTAGAGAACTCTAGACTGAAAGTCGAAGTCAAGGAAGGAGTTATCGATACTAAGTACTCTGCAAGCGTTGCTGAAATAGATGCTGATCAGAATCATCTTTCCAATATATTCAACAACTTATTAGACAATGCTGTCAAGTACTCAACTGATAAGCCGCATATCGTTGTAACGACACGTAATGTTAATAATGACTTCATTGAGATAGTTGTGGAGGATAATGGTATCGGTATGACTAAAGAATCTCAGAAGTATATATTTAATAAATTCTACAGAGTACATACAGGTAATCGGCACGATGTAAAGGGATTTGGACTAGGTCTGAGTTATGTCAAAGCCCTGGCAGAAGCACATAGAGGAGAGATCAGTGTCAAAAGTGAGTTGGGCAAGGGAAGTAAATTTATTTTAAAAATTCCTATCTTACAAAGTGACCAAACTTAAACTTTAACATCTTAATATTGTAAAAACTACCTTTAATAACAAAATTACATGGAATTGCAAAAAATACTTTTAGTCGAAGATGATAGAAATTTTGGTGATGTACTGAAATCATATCTAGAGATGAATGACTTTGAAATTACCTTGGCTACAGATGGCGAAGCAGGATTGGAAGCATTCAAAAAAGGAACATATGACTTGTGCATATTTGATGTCATGATGCCAAAGAAGGATGGTTTCACGCTTGCAAAAGATGTCAGAGATTTCAATACGGAAGTTCCAATCATCTTCTTAACAGCTAAGACATTGAAAGAAGATATTGTTGAAGGTTTTAAGATAGGAGCTGATGATTATATCACTAAGCCATTCAACTCTGAAGAGTTATTGATGAGAGTCCATGCGATTCTTAAGCGTTCTGGCAAGAAAGCTGATCCTAAAGAGGACGTAAAGGAATTTGATCTAGGAGCATTTCACTTCAATTACCCATTGAGAGAGTTGATGTATGAGCCTTCAGGCAAAAAAGAATTAGACAAGCTGTCGCCAAAAGAGGCACACTTACTTAGAATGTTTTGCATGTACAAGAATGATGTATTACCAAGAAGTGTTGCATTGACTAAAATCTGGGGTGAAGACAATTACTTTACTGCGAGAAGTATGGATGTATTTGTAACAAAGCTTAGAAAGTATCTTGCAAAAGATGACGATCTAGAGATTGTCAATATTCATGGCAATGGATTTAGACTCATCGATAGAAGTGTAGAATTGGTACAGAACTAATTTTTAAATCAGACATACCAGATTCCAACTGATACTATAATGTGAAACAACTAAATCTAGAATTATGAAAATAGGGATTACTACACTATTTATACTTTTGCTCGCGACGATGGGTTTGAGCCAAGTAACGCAAGAGAAAGTATCAGCATCATTTGGCACACAGAATGCATTTGTCGTAGAACACCAAGGAGCTACAGAAAAGCATGCTGAACAAGCATGGAAAGATTTCATGAAACCTTATAGCAAGAAGACGAAGTTCAATCGAAAATCTAATACTTGGGAAACTACTGAAGCAGAGATGCCAGGTGTCTCAACCAAGGACTTAGGTGTGTACTTTAAAGTTGCTGAAGGTAATGGAGTGACAAGGACATCTGTATTCTTTGACGATGGATCAGTATTCATCGATGGGCAGAACTCTCCAGATAAGATTGCCGAGATCGAGTCTATGTTGACTACGTATTCTGATATGGTTTATACACTAGTTGTAGAAGATGAACTGGATGATCAGGAAGAAGTACTTAAAGACTACAACAAGGACTTAGATAAGCTGAAAAAGCAGAATCAAAAGTTGCATGAGGATATCGCTGACTATGAGCAAAAGATTAGTGAAGCAGAGGATAATATCATCACTAATCTGTCAGAGCAAGAAGCATCAGAAGCTCAGATTGTTGAACAGCAAGGAATCATAGAAGCTGTAAAAACTAAGCTGAATAATATTGGGAAGAACAAGTAATTTTTCACTTCTCTTCTGAATACAAAAGATACCAACAGGCTTCATTCTTACAGATGAGGCCTGTTTTCTTTTTAATTGAATCTTTTATAACCATATGGTTGGTAGTCAGATGCGCCGTCGATACCATTGCGACTTTTCCACAAGTTTTCCAACACTCCATTGTGGAATTGTTCATTAAGTCATCTGACAGAATTGATGTATCTTCGTATTAGAGATATTGACATATCAATTATTTCCCCTAAACACTCAATTTTTTATCCTCACAATGGCTGACTACCCAAATAAGAAAGGCACTTTTACTGATGTTG
The DNA here is from genome assembly GCA_938041445.1 of uncultured Saprospiraceae bacterium. Lineage (GTDB taxonomy): Bacteria > Bacteroidota > Bacteroidia > Chitinophagales > Saprospiraceae > JAHDHH01. The sequence continues at coordinate 28,380 of CALISO010000013.1, read as the reverse complement.
ATCCGATGTTGTATGGAAAAATACAACCACAGGCAACTGAGTTAGAAGAAGCTGTTTTGGGTGCAATTATGATGGATAGAGAAGCGATGTCTCTAGTGTCAGAGATATTGAGACCAGAGACATTTTATGTCCAGGCACATGTTGAGATCTATGCGGTTATGGAGTCTCTATACAACTTCCAGAAGCCTATAGATATCCTCACAGTAAGAGAGGCATTGATCAAGGCACAGAAGATTGAAGATATTGGAGGTATTAGTTATTTAGTGCAGTTGACTGAACGGATCGCCTCAGCAGCAAATGTCGAGTATCACGCAAGGATCCTTACTCAGAAGTATATACAGAGAGAACTTATCAGAATCTCCACTGAAACTATAAAAGACTCATTCGAAGACGCTAAAGATGTCTTAGAGCTTATGGATGAAGCTGAGTCTAAGCTGTTTGATATAACAGATAAGAACCTCAATACTGGATTCCAAAAAGTTTCAATCCTTGCTCCACAGGTATTGGATGAAATAGATGAGATATCTAAGAAGGAAGATGGGTTGACTGGAGTCACTACTGGATTTGATGGCTTAGATAAGTTAACGAATGGATGGCAGTCATCTGATCTAATCATCATCGCAGCCAGACCAGGTATGGGTAAGACAGCATTTACCCTGAGTTTAGCAAAGAACGCTGCAGAAGATGGTCAAGGTGTAGCATTCTTCTCGCTGGAGATGAGTGGTAAGCAATTGACTTCACGTCTTATCTCTATGGACTCTCAACTAGATTCTAGTAAGTTGAGATCTGGTAAGCTTGATGATGCTGATTGGCCAATCCTACAGAAGTCAGTAGAGACATTGTCTGAACTACCGATATTTATTGATGATACGCCTGCGATCAATATTTTTGAACTCAGGGCAAAAGTGAGAAGGCTCAAGCAAAAGCACAATATTCAACTCGTTGTGATAGATTACTTGCAACTGATGTCTGCTGGACCTAAGTCCAAAGGTGGAAATAGAGAGCAAGAAATAAGTATGATCTCAAGATCACTTAAGGGACTTGCGAAAGAGATGGATGTTCCAGTAATTGCACTGTCTCAGTTGTCAAGGGCTGTAGAGTCAAGATCAGGAGATAAGCGACCAATGTTATCCGATCTTCGGGAATCTGGAGCAATCGAGCAAGATGCAGATATCGTGACATTCATCTATCGACCAGGATACTATGGTTTCACTGAAGATGATCCGGCTGGTAACCTAGCAGAGATCATCATTGCCAAGCACAGAAATGGTGCATTGGAAACTGTCAAACTTTCATTCCTTCAAGACTACGTCAAGTTTGCCGAATATCAAGGCGGCTTCAATTCATTTGACAATATTATGTCAGATCCATTCGGAGCTGGCTCAGAAGCTCAGGCTACAAGTTTCATCAAGGCATCTTCTAAAATAAATGAAGATGATGAGTCTATGGATTTAGGATTTTAATAGCAATTATGGCTAAAGTTTATAAGCTCAATAAGTACATTGCTCACTCAGGTGTATGTTCGAGACGTAAGGCTGCAGAGCTCGTTAAGGCTGGCAAGATTACTGTCAATGGAGAGATTGTCACAGCACCAGCATTTGAAGTCAGCGTCAATGATAAGGTCATCTATCAAGGTAAGACTCTCAAACCTACAATCAATCACACTTACCTATTGCTCAATAAACCCAAAAATGTCCTCACAACTATGAGTGATGACAGAGGTCGCAAGACAGTATGGGATATGGTCCAGGATAAAGTGTCTGACCGCGTCTATCCTGTTGGAAGATTGGATCGTAATACGACTGGTCTATTATTGATAACTAATGACGGCGATCTAGCTCGCAAGCTTTCTCATCCTAGCAGCGATATAATCAAGTCTTATATCATCACACTGGAAGAGCCAGTCACGCAAGCTAATATTAATGCTATTAGAGATGGTATCACACTAGAAGATGGTCCTGTGCCAGTAGATAGAGTCGGCTATGTAGAAGTGAAGGATAAGTATCGAGTAAGCATCGATGTACACATTGGTCGTAACCGTATCGTGAGAAGAATATTCGAATCATTTGGATATACCGTTAAGCGTCTTGATCGTATCTATTATGCAGGATTGACTAAGAAGGGACTTCCAAGAGGACATAGTAGGCTACTTACAGGGGAAGAGATTAGAATGCTTAAGCATTTTGTCTAAGCCGGTTTTCTAGATTTTTTAATGCCTTTAATCATCAAGAAGCTCACCCATAACCCAAATAGTCCTAGAGCAGAATGTAAGACAATTAGAATCGTCTCAGGTTTGCGAAGCAATGGCATAATCGAATACAACAGATATCCACTGAGGGCAATAGTTATAGTCATCACAACATTATAGGGAGCTTGTTGTCGATATTCTACGTACTTGCTCAAGATCAACATAATAATTGCTGACATCACCATACAAGCCATTGGGAGACTTATTTCCTCTTCTATCTGAAAGTAAATAATAGCTGATATAAGTAACGTATATCCAAATGTGACGGAGGCTTTGTGTGTTTCTGTGAGCATAATTCTGAGTAACTCGAAAGTATTGTTTTTGATTTGGTTTCTTGATATCTCTATTGAGATAATGTCGGTGTTACAACATTTTTTTAACAACATATTGCGTCTGAGTGTAATATGTTTCATTTATTTTCTATATTTGTCTATCGAAACGAAATAACTCTCATTTTGATATTCCGATTAGGGCCCCCAATAGTTGTTTAACATTGGATGTCATCCCAAAGACCAAAGTGGTTAGATAGATTTAGTTTTTTCTGACCACTTTTTTTATTCCCTACATCCATACCGTTTCAAGATAGTCTAGTCGCTCTGGGTAATCAGTGTTGAAATGTAATCCTCTACTTTCTTTTCTGATCTGGGCACTCTTTGTGACCATATAAGCGATTGTAATAAGATTTCTGAGCTCGCAGAGTTGAGGAGAGACTACGGTGTTCTGATAGAGTTGTTCGGTTTCAGTATATAATAGATGGATTCTATCCAAGGCTCTTTTTAATCTAGTATTAGTCCTGACGATACCTACATAGTTACTCATTATTTCCTTCAATTCTTTCCAACTCTGAGTAAGTAAAACCATTTCATTAGGATGTGTCGTCCCGTCTGCATCCCAATTAAGAATCTCATTTTTCAGAAGTGTAAGTGAGGGTAATTGTTGATTGATGATATCAGCAACTCTATGTCCAAACACCAAACCTTCAAGTAAAGAATTTGACGCAAGACGATTAGCACCATGAAGTCCACTACTCGTACATTCTCCTGCCGCATATAGGTTCTTGATACTCGTCCGACCATATTGATCAGTCCAGATACCGCCACACATATAGTGGCAAGCAGGGATCACTGGAATCATATCACCCTTCAATATATCGATACCAAGAGACTTGCATTTTTCGTAAATATTTGGAAAATGATGTGTAATTGTTTCTGCATCTATCTGATTACAATCGAGGTAAACGAATTCATCGCCTCTTGTCTTTATCTCCTTATCTATTGCTCTTGCTACAATATCTCTTGGTGCTAGCGACAAGCGATCATCATATTTTTCCATAAAAGTCTTTCCGTCAATAGTTTTTAGTACTGCCCCTTCTCCTCTGACAGCTTCAGAGATAAGAAAGTCTGGATTTTCTCCTTGAGGATTGAATAAGGCAGTAGGGTGGAATTGTACAAATTCCATATTGACTATGCGACCACAAGCTCTGTACATCATTGCTATTCCGTCACCTGTAGCAATAGTTGGATTGGTAGTATTACGGTAGACCTGACCACCTCCTCCAGTACACATTACTGTTGATTTTGCTAGGATAGTGTTGATGTGATCATCTTCTTTATTGAGCACATAGACACCATAGCATTGGATATCAGGTGTCAGTCGGGTAACATAGTGTCCCATATGATGTTGAGTGATAATCTCAATGGCAAAGAAGTGTTCTTTAATCGTGATGTTATTATATGTTTTGGCTTTTGCAATCAAGCTTCGTAGGATCTCCCATCCAGTGATATCCTTGTAGTGTAGTATACGATTCTCTGTATGTCCACCTTCCTTACCAAGGTCATAATGTCCATTTTCTTCCTTATCAAATCTGGCTCCCCAATCGATAATTTCTTTGACTCGTTCGTGACCTTCTTCGACTACAATCTTGACGATTTCTTCATCACATAGTCCATCTCCTGCATCCAGTGTATCAGCAATATGCTTTTCGAAGTTATCTTGACTGAAATCCCACACGGTTGCAATACCTCCTTGAGCCCATCGTGTATTACTTTCTTGCTTATGTGTCTTAGTAAGGATTAGGATCTCTGATGAGGGATTTGCATCAGCTATCTTGATTGCTGTACTCAATCCAGCAACTCCTGCACCTATGATTAATATATCTGTCTCTATGACCATCTGTCGTTATATCTTGATATTGCGTCACAAAATTACTGAAGTGTACTAATTTCACATGATGTCACAAGACTTAGAACGGTTAAAGTATGCGATAGTTTCGCCTTTCCATGGAGGAAGTCATGCCTATTGGGCAAATGGCTACATCCAACATTCAGCATATGATTGGGATACCTATTCCCTGCCAGACAAGTATTGGAAGTGGCGAATGTATGGGGCATCTATCCACCTTGCAGACCAATTAGCAAGCTCTGGAATGATCTACGATAAAATACTCACTACCGATATGCTTGACTTGGCCCTACTCAAGTCACTCAATACTTCGATGATGCCAAGTGCGACATACACTTTGTATATGCATGAGAACCAGCTAGTGTATCCTTGGAGCCCAACTGATCGAGATCCTTCATTAGGTAGGGATCATCACTATGGATTTACCAATTATACCTCGGCATTAGTAGCAGATCATTGCATCTTTAATTCTGAGTATCATCGACAATCATTCATAAATGGAGCAGAAAAACTACTTCAAAAGATGCCTGACTATCGATCTATGGAAACAGTGAAATCTATAGCTGATAAGTCATCAGTCATTGGGATAGGGATAGACTTACCTAGATTACCATTAAAACCAAAATCTAGTACCCCACGAATCCTATGGAATCATAGATGGGAGTACGATAAGAATCCAAAATTATTCTTTGATACTCTTCTTGCGATTAAGGAGCAAGGCATTCAGTTTGAGCTAGTCATCTTGGGCAGTAAGACGTCCATTATTCCTTCAGAATTCAAGGACTCTATTGAAAAGCTAAAAGACAATATTGCACACGTAGGTTATGTAGAGAGTCGAAGTGATTATCATAACCTCATTGCATCTTGCACCCATCTTCCTGTGACATCGAATCAAGATTTTTTCGGAATATCAACTGTAGAAGGAATTGCCTATGGATGTATCCCGCTTCTGCCCAATCGACTCGCCTTTGCGGAGCACATTGATCCTGAAGCATATGTAGGTTGCTTTTATACGGATGATCAAGAGTTTAGAGAAAAATTAATTATCCAACTTACTAGTAAATCCTATGATCAAGATTTTTCACAGGAGATGCAAAAATATGAGTGGTCTACTATCGCTAAGTCAATGGATGAGATAATCAATCACAGTACTATCGATTAGGAAATGTGTTACTTTGTGTCCTGATGATTATAGGTGTCAATACAAGGATGCTACTTCCTGGCATAAAGGAAGGAATTACGAGATATATACACGAGACTGTAGCTCGGATGGTCACGGATCATCCTGAGGATACTTTTCATTTCTACTTTGATAGACCGTATGAATCAGACTACATCTACGGCCCTAATGTTGTTCCACATATATTGCCACCTCCTGCGAGACATCCATGGCTTTGGAAGATTTGGTTTGACTATTTACTACCTTGGAGAATGCAAAAAGATGGTATTGATGTGCTCTACACTGGCGATGGATATGCAAGCTTAAGAACACATATACCTCAGTTACTAGTGAGTCACGATTTGGCATTTGAGCATTATGATGACTTGACTTATGCGCATCATCTGCGATACTTGCGTAAATATGCCAACCGCTTCCATCAGACAGCTAAGTCAATCATCGCAGTATCACAAACTACGAAACAAGATATCATCGATACGTATGGAATTGTTCCAAGCAAAATTAAGGTTGCTGGGAATAGTACCTCGATGAAAGCATCCGATATTAAAGACAAATCCGTTGTGAATGGTTCGGACTACTTTATATACATTGGTTCTCTGAATCCAAGGAAAAATATTGTGCGGATGATAGCCGCATTTGACAAGTTCAAGGAAGCGCATAAAACTGATCACAAACTAGTCATCGTAGGCAGACTTGCCTGGAAGAGTGAACAGATTTCGGAGGCTTTGACTAAAGCAACTTTCAATCAGGATATCATCCATATTCAAGATAAAGTCTCAGAAGTTAATACCCTCATCTCTAATGCGTCAGCCTTAGTCTACCCGAGCCTTTTTGAAGGATTTGGGATACCAATCTTAGAAGGTTTCGCATGTGATACTCCTGTCATCACATCTAATATTGGTAGCATGGCAGAGGTAGCACAAGATGCAGCCATCAAGATTAATCCATTATCAATAGATGAAATGGCCAATGCATTTTATCAGGTAACAACGAATACAACCATAAGAGAAAATTGTGTCATCCTAGGTAGAAAGCGTTTGTCAGCATATAGTTGGGACAATACAGCAATGACCACATATCAAGAATTGATTAACCTTGTCAAGAATGTCTAAGTCAATGTCTTTAGCAAATCAAATTATCAAGTTTTATTATGACTTAGATCCAAGTAAGTGGCAACTACCACCAGGGATAAGCTTACTTAATCCGTTTGCTAATGCAGATGCCAGGCCTTACTTCGAGCTGTTTTATCATAAGTATTTTTCAGACCACAATCAGCGACACTTGATCGTGGGTATCAATCCTGGACGCTTTGGAGCTGGAATTACCGGTATCCCATTCACCGATCCTAAAATATTGGAAGCAGAATGCAGCATCGAAAACCCATTTCATAAGCGATATGAATTGTCGGCTATATTTATCTATGAAATGATCAAAGAGTATGGTACTATTGAATCATTTTATCAGAAGTTTTTAATCAGCTCAGTTGTCCCATTAGGCTTTGTCAAGAACGGAAAGAACATTAATTATTACGATGACAAAGATCTTGAGAAAAGTCTGACTCCCCACATCATAGCTTATGTCCATGATCAGATTAAGTTTGGGCTTGCGACCGATAAGGTCTTCATCTTAGGCCAAGGTAAAAACTTCAAGTTCTTCCATAAGCTTAATGAAAAAGAACAATTCTTTGATGAAGTTATCCCCCTACCACATCCAAGATGGGTGATGCAATACCGACTCAAACGAAAAAAGGAGTATCTAGATGAATATATGTTGAAGTTAGGGAGTGTTTAGGTAAGATGGTTTTAACTCAGTCAACATTACTCTGATTAATAATCTTCTTATAATATCTCTCATATTGTGGGACAATATTGTTGATATCATATTGCATAGAGTGTTTGATACATCGGTCAGAGAATTCTGACCAAATTTCCTTGTCTTTGATGATTGCTTGAATGCCTTCAGCCATTCCTTTTATATCACCTAGATCATAAGTGTAGCCTGTTTCTCCATTGATATTAACTTCAGGAAGTCCACCTCTGTTGCTTGAGACTACTGGGACACCACATGCCATAGCTTCTAAAGCAGCAAGACCAAAACTCTCTTTTTCTGATGGAAGTAAGAAGACGTCACAAATGCTCAAAAATTTTCCAATACCATCACGCTTACCAAGGAAGTGGATTGATCCACAGTTTCCTTCACGACAATAATCTTCAGTCTTTTGTCTTTCTGGCCCATCACCAATCATAATCAGCTTCACCTTTGGATTAATCGCATTTACAATTTCCCAGGCTTTGATAACGTCCATGACACGTTTGACAGGTCGGAAGTTACTCACGTGTACAATAAAGATATCATCTGGCTCACCATAACGCTTCTTTAGGTCAATATCGAAAGTCCGTTGGAATTTGGTCTTATCGATAAAGTTATCTATAACTTGAATCTCCTTCTTAACATTGAATCTGTACAAGGTGTCCTTCTTGAGCGACTTAGATACTGCAGTGACACCATCTGACATATTGATGCTAAATTCTACTACCGGAGCATATGAAGGATCGTTGCCCACTAGTGTGATATCAGTGCCATGAAGGGTTGTAATTACAGGAAGATGGATTCCCTTGCTTTTCAAGATTTGCTTAGTCATATATGCAGAAGAAGCATGAGGTACGGCATAGTGGACATGGAGTACATCTAATTTCTCATACGTCATCACATCCACTATTTTACTAGCAAGGGCTGTCTCATAAGGCGTATATTCAAATAATGGATAAACCATATTGCGTACCTCATGGAAATGTATATTAGAATAATAAGAATCCAACCTTGCTGGCAAGCTTGAGGAGATAAAGTGAATTTCATGGTCTTTTTTGCTCAAAGCAATACCTAATTCAGTGGCTAAAACACCACTTCCGCCATATGTCGGATAGCAAACTATGCCAATATTCATAAGTTTTTAAGTTTATTACATACATTGCAAAGAATAGCAATATTAGGAATTTTATGCTTCTTAAGAACGTAGTTAATATGACATGGTTGTTTATTCGATAAAAGATATTGAAAAACTTACTGGTGTAAAAGCTCACACTATTCGTATTTGGGAAAAGCGATATGCTATTGTGATGCCCAAACGAACGAAAACGAATATCAGATACTACGACGAGGAAGACCTCAAGAGTATTATGAATATTGCTCTTCTCAATAATAATGGTTATAAAATATCCAACATTGCGAAGTTGTCAATGGATGAAAGGGTTGGCATAGCTGCGAAACTCAATAATGTTGATTCCAAGTTTGAGAATAACATTGATGCAATAACCTACTCTGTCTTAAATCTAGATGAGCATAATATAAATCTGATTCTCAATAGTCATATCGACCAAGTAGGCTTGAGTCAGACTATGGAAGATCTAGTCAATCCCCTTCTTGAAAAAATGGGGATGATGTGGCTTGCTGGATCGATATCTGAGGTGCATGAGAAGTTTTTGACCAATTTGCTACGTAATATGATGATTGGGCAGATTAATACATGCCAAGATCATTCACACAAGAATAATAAAGCTAAAGTCTTACTCTATTTGCCAGAAGGACAATCACATGAACTTTCCCTGCTTTACCTCCACTTTATGTTAAAGAGTCAAGGTTTTGAAGTTCTAATGTTCGGATCCAATCTTTCTCTGGAAGCCATTTCACAAGTTGTCAAAATGAAAAAAGTTGACAAAGTTGTTACGATTCTCAATGATAAACTTAAGTGGTCAACTACCAGTGAATATATTCAAGAATTGAGTCGAGCAATTGGTCCAGAAATCTATGCGATCATAACCGGATACGAAGTAGTTGCTAATTTGAAATGCTCACTTGACAATATTTATATAGTTCAAAGTGTAAGCGAACTCTTGACATTCGAAGTAAGCAAAAAAGTAAAGATGGGAGTCAAATAATAGTTTTCCAATTCTGCTGAGCATTCATTACCCACATAAAAAGTTTTGAGAGACAGAACAAAGTCTGTATTTTCGGCGTTTGACTAACTTATTTAGACAAAACTTTAATTCACAATTCCAATTTTTTTAAATGAAATACTATTCAATGTTGATTGCAGGTCTTGCATTATTTATGCTAGCATCATGCTCTAATGATAATAAAGCTGCTAAAGCAGATGTGAAAAATGCAACTGAAGCGCCTGCAATAAAGACAGATGGCGACAGCTCACTCAAGGTAAATACTTCTGCAAGTGTCATAGGATGGACTGGTTCAAAGCCAGCTGGTAAGCATACCGGTACAATTATGATCAAAGAAGGAGAGATATTTCTAGATGCAGGAGATATTGATGGTGGAAAGTTCACAATTGATATGAATACCATTACGGTTACTGATTTAGATGGAGAAGGAAAGGCAAATCTCGAAGGACACCTGAAAGGTTCAGCTGAAGAAAATCAGGATCACTTCTTTAATGTGAAAAAGTACCCGACTTCAACATTTGAGATTACCAAAGTGGCTAAGCTTGCTGGAGATGCAGATGCAACTCACCTCGTATACGGTAACTTGACAATCAAGGATGTAACTAAGGAGGTAGGATTCAAGGCTAACATTAATACGGAAGGAGGAAAGGTCAAAGTATCTACACCTGAATTCACAATAGATAGATCAGAGTTCAATGTTACATATGGAAGTGCTAAGTTTTTTGATGACTTAAAAGACAAAGTAATTAATGATGACATCGTCTTTAAAATAGATTTAGTAGCTGGATAATTGACTACTAGACCAAGGATATAACTAAGGGAGGCTTAATAAGTCTCCCTTTTTTTATGATACGTCGTAAAACAGTATATCTGAGAAGACTTTGTTACGTTACCTTAGAGTATGGATATCTACGAACGCAAATCCAAATGGAAGCTATATCTCGGCATCATCGGTGGTGTCATTGTTCTTGTGACAATGCTATACTCCCGCTATTTGGCCAATCAGCTTGAAGCATTTGAACGTAGTCGTGTAGAACTCTATGCAGAAGCATTGAAGTCCGTAACTAAGACCGATTATAACGATCAAGATGATCAAAATGTAGAAATATTTATTCTTCAAAAAATAGAAGGTATCCCAGTCGTACTAGAAGATGAAGAAGGGAATCTAATTGGCGAAAACTATGATCGAGAGGTTACCACCAAATTTCTAGAAAAAGAAAAACAGCAATTTCTAGATTCTGGTAAAAAGCCAATTGAATCCAGAGGGTATAGCAGGTATATCTATTATAGGAATAGCAAATTGCTGACGTATATCAAGCTATTCCCAATTGTCCAGTTCTTTATGTTAGGTGCCTTTATCTTACTTGGCTATCTAGGCTTTTCTAGCTCTAGGAAGGCAGAACAGAATCGTGTATGGGCTGGAATGGCTAAAGAGACAGCCCATCAGTTAGGGACACCTATTTCAGCAATTATTGGATGGATTGAACACTTAAAGATGGATGACCAAATGACTTCAGATCAGATGGAGATAGTCCAAGAGCTACGTAGTGATGTAGGGAGATTAGAATTGATCGCTGATAGATTTTCAAAGATTGGGTCTAAGCCAAAATTGGACCCTGCTAATATTGTTGATGTAATTCACAAGAGCATCGCCTATATGAAAAAGCGGGCACCCAGGAGAATGGAATTCAATGTAGTTGCTGATCAAGACCCTATTAATGCATCAATAAATCACCATTTATTTGAATGGGTAGTAGAGAACTTACTCAGAAACTCCCTGGATGCAATGGATGGACAAGGGAAGATAGAAGCGAATGTATATAGATTGGAAAACTCTATCTATATTGATATATCAGATACAGGAAAGGGTATCCCAAGTAATAAAATGAAGACAGTTTTTCAACCAGGTTTTTCTACTAAGAAACGTGGTTGGGGATTAGGTCTGTCACTTGCAAAGAGAATAATTGAAGAGTATCACCAAGGCAAAATATTTGTCAAATCATCTAAGATAAATGAAGGGACAACCTTTACGATACAGCTGCCTGCTAATACTTAGCATATGTTTCATCACTTTCGTTTCGGCTCAGACTCAATTCCTGTTTCTGGACGGTGAGAAGGTGCCGTTGATCGGTGTCACTGTAGAGGCTATTGATGGTGACTATTATACCATTAGTGATGAGTCGGGAGCCGTTGAGATTCCGGATAACTTGCTTGATGCGTCAATGAGATGTCAATACCTAGGATTTACAGAAAGAGTAATTATACCGAGTGAACAAGGAGGCAATACCATCATTATGACTGCTGATGACGAACTCTTGTCCACCGTAGAGATAGTTGGTAGAGCCTACGAAAGAGAAGACCTCCTACCACAAAGAATCAAGGTCATCAGCAACAAAGAAATCGCCTCGCTACAAGCGAATACCTCAGCAGATGTCATGATGAAGTCAGGTGATATTTATATTCAAAAAAGTCAAGCAGGTGGAGGGAGCCCTGTCATGCGGGGCTTCGAAGCCAATAAGGTCCTCCTAGTTGTTGATGGAGTCAGATTGAATAACCTCATTTACAGAAGTGGCCACTTACAAAATGCCATCACGGTTGACCATTCGTCCCTTGACCAGATGGAGCTCATCTTTGGTCCCGGATCATTGACTTATGGTTCTGATGCCTTAGGAGGTGTGATTCATTTCAAAACATTAGATCCCAAGTTCAAAACGGAGCAAAATGTAGGCTTGAACCTTCAATTCACTTCTGCCAACCTAGGAGCGAGAGTCAACGCCATCCACAAGAATGGGAGTGATAAATTTGCCTCAGCGACTTCTATTAGCCTTAGTCGATTTGATGACTTAAGGTCAGGCCAAAACCGATCAAGGGTGTACGATGATTTTCCAGATTATGGATTGACTCATCTATACTTCGACAGAGAGGATAATCTGAGAGAAAACCTCAACCCACACATTCAGCGGATCACAGGATACTCGCAGTACGACATCATTCAGAAGTTCAAATTCAAACTTGGTACACATTCTGAGTTGGTCCTCAATGGACAACTATCAACCTCCTCAGATATCCCAAGATATGACCAGTTGGCCTTGGTTGATGATTCGGGAATTCCCATTTACCGTAAGTGGTACTATGGACCGCAGAGCCGCCTGCTGCTCAGCCCCACATTATCATACAATAAGAAGAATGCACTATTTGATAAGTTAGTCGCAATTGCCTCATTCCAAGATGTGGAAGAAGTCAGGATCGTACGATCTAGGGAGAGTAGCTTCGTCAGTACACAAACTGAGAATGTCCAGGTTGCTGGATTGACCATTGACTTTTCTAAAATCACTAGTGATCAATTCTTTCTCCAATATGGGGTGGACTTTCACTATAATTGGCTCAGTTCTTCAGCTATCAACCTTGACGATATGGGCAACTCAGCACCGGCCTTGACCCGTTACCCGGATGGTAGCAATACTCTGTCACAACTCGGTGTCTATGCCAAGGGCACACTCCTAGGTATGCAAGACAAGGCAAGGTTGACGGGTGGACTGCGATACTCTCGTCAGCAAGTCTTTATGAAATATGAGAGTAGAGAGATCTTCGACTGGCCAGCCTACTTCTTCGATGGCATTACAAATAATACCGATGCATTAGTTGGGTCATTGAGCTTGCTATACGATTTTGATATTATCAAAGCTAGGGTCTCAGCTGCTACTGGATATCGAGCACCCAACACCGATGACTTAGCCAAGATAAGAATTAAGACTGATGAGATCACTGTACCCAATCCTGAGTTGACTCCTGAGCAGACATTCAACATTGAAGGAAGTCTCCATATGAAGAGAGGTCAGACCAAGGCTGACGTCTATGTTTATGCGACATGGATAGACGACATCATCCTCCGAGAAGATGGTACTCTGCTCGATGGTAGTGCTAACTATGTAGCACCTGATGGCTTAGTCTACGCAGTTACATCCAATATCAATGGAGCATCTGGATTGATCACTGGTATCAGTTGTTCATTCCAGCAGACAATTGGTAATAACCTAGCATTTGACGGCAAGTTGACTAAGATAACTGGCAATAGCATCCAAGAAGGCGAGGAGTCACCTCTAGGGCACATTCCACCATTGTTTGGATCGGTAGGGCTGACCTACACTCTAGGTAATTATGTCATCGGCGGCAATACCCTCTTCAATGGGTTGAAACCAATTGATCAGTATGGTGGAACAGTAGACAATCCTGAGTATGCATTACCATCTGGAACACAATCATGGGCAATTATCAATCTAAGGTTGACCAGAGAAACAGAAAATACTAATGTGAGTATATCTGTAGAAAACCTATTAGATACATTCTATCGTCCTTTTGCATCTGGTGTCAATGGCTCTGGAAGAAGTATCAATGCCAGTATTGGATATCAATTCTAAAATCTAAATCCGACCGATAACTCTAACGCAAATTGATGATCCTTGTCTGAATTCAGTTGTAATCCTCCAGTTGAAGATATATTCTCAAGACTTACATCAAACTCATCTCTCGTCAAATCTGTAAGGCCATATTCACCCCTCACACCGATATAGAAACTCTTATTGACATAAATCTGAGTTCCAACTACTGCAGAAATATCAAATCTTCTAAACGAAAAGAGTTTGTCAGTTTCATCAAATAAGTAGTAAGCTCCAACAGAACCAGGGACTGTTACAATATCATCACCTATGAAGACTTGAGGTGAGATTGTAGATGTATTGATGCCACCTGCCGTATCAGAATTATATGAATAGCCCAATGTCTGTCTGAAAAAGATATCTTCTGGATTCACATTGCTTGTGTAATCTACTATCCCACTGCCTACAGGGTTAATCAAAAAATTAGCACTTAATCCAGCAAAGAACTCTATTTGTCTGATAGGCTGAATATGGAATGTAATAGGAAGTGATACGTAGGCATTTGAAACCTCAAGTACATAGTCGAGATTTCCTTCTTCAAAGAATAGACTATCATCAACCTTTATAGGATAGTATCCAGTACCCTTATATTCTTTTCTGAATCCTTTCTGCTGATAGACAAGCTCCGCTCTGATACCGAAGTTGTTGTTAAGATATCTTGAGACATTGATTCCAAAGTGAAAACCTGTACTGAATGGGTTAGTCTCATTAGTCTCCTTTGGGCCAAAGACAGAGACAAAATCCAAGCCTGCTCTTACACCTACTTTAGTTTGCTGTCCCATCATTGACAATGGTGATAGCAATAAGACAACTACAAGAAGTTTTAAATTCATGGATTGATAATTCAGATTGTTGATAAGCATAGTATTTTCAAAATCGAGCACAAAGATAGACGTTAATAGTCAATTCAATTGATGTACGCATTCTACTGTGCTATTCTTTGGATTTAAGTTTGATTTCAATTAGAACAGTTCTAAATAACAATTGACACAGGCCTCTTAGTGGCAATATTTTTGTTACCTTAATATATTGCACAAATTATAATTCTACGAAACATATGAAATGGATTATCAACTTTCTTTTTTCTAGCATAGGCAAGAAGATTATTATGAGCCTTACAGGCTTGTTTTTGATTTCATTCCTACCAGTTCACTTGCTTGGTAATTTTCAGCTAATGGCAGGAGATGGAGGCGAGGCATTTAATACGTATGCTTACTTTATGACGAATAATCCTTTGATCAAGTTTACATCTTATGGATTATACTTTTTTATTCTATTGCATGCCGTTCAGGGTATTATGATTGCTATCAAAAACAAAAGTGCAAAGGGATCAAATTATAAAGTTAGCACTTATAAGAACAAGACATGGGCATCCAATAATATGGCCTTTCTTGGAATATTGATTTTTGCATTTCTTTGTATCCATATGGGAGACTTCTGGTTCAAAATGAAGTTTACAAGCCAAATAGCAATGATAGATACGTATCCTGGATACGAAGGGATAGGAGTCAAAGACCTTTACACTAGAGTTGCCGCAGCATTTAGTCAACTTTGGATTGTGATTGTCTATCTTATTGGTTTGTTGGCACTCGGTTTTCACCTTGTTCACGGTTTTTCAAGTGCTTTTCAGACACTTGGACTCAACCATAAGAAGTATACACCGTTAATTAAAGGACTAGGATATGCATATTCAGTGCTTATCCCGCTAGGATTCGCAATCATTCCGATTTGGATGTACTTTAAATAAAAAAATAGCAACAATGGCAGATTTTAATCTTAGATCAAACGAGCCAAGTGGTGATTTGGCGTCAAAGTGGACGGACTATAGAGGTTCAATGAATCTAGTAGCTCCCAACAACAAGAGAAACATTGAAGTTATCGTAGTAGGTACTGGACTTGCAGGAGCATCTGCAGCATCTACATTGGCTGAATTAGGGTACAATGTCAAGGCATTTACATTCCATGATAGTCCACGTAGAGCTCACTCTATTGCCGCTCAAGGTGGCATCAACGCAGCTAAGAACTATCAAAATGATGGAGATAGTACCTATAGATTATTCTATGATACAATCAAGGGTGGCGACTACAGATCAAGAGAATCTAACGTTCACAGACTTGCAGAGGTCAGTGCAAGTATTATTGACCAATGTGTAGCTCAAGGAGTACCATTCGCTAGAGAATATGGAGGCCTACTAGCCAACAGATCCTTCGGTGGAGTGCAAGTATCACGTACATTCTATGCAAGAGGGCAGACTGGTCAGCAACTATTGATCGGAGCATACCAAAGTCTTTCTCGTCAGATAGTGACAGGTCAAGTCAAGATGCATAATCGTCACGAAATGTTAGACTTGGTAGTCGTAGATGGTAAAGCAAGAGGGATCATCACAAGAAACCTTCTCAACGGACAGATAGAAAGACATGCAGCTCATTGTGTAGTACTAGCAACAGGTGGATATGGAAACGTCTTCTATTTATCTACGAATGCGATGGGCTCAAATGTAAGTGCAGCGTGGAGAAGTGTCAAGAAAGGTGCCTTAATGGCAAATCCGTGTTTCACTCAAATACACCCAACTTGTATTCCAGTGTCAGGACACTATCAGTCTAAGCTGACATTAATGTCAGAATCACTTAGAAATGATGGAAGAGTGTGGGTGCCAAAGTCAATAGAAGACGCTAAGTCTATTCAAGAAGGAAAGAAAAAAGGAATCGATATTGCTGAGGATGATAGAGATTATTATTTAGAGAGAAGATATCCTGCTTTTGGTAATCTCGTACCGAGAGATGTGGCGTCTAGGGCAGCTAAAGTTGCTTGTGATGAAGGAAAAGGTGTATCTCAGACTGGACTTGCTGTATTTCTAGACTTCTCAAGTGCCATAGAAAGGTATGGAAAGGCAGAAGCTATATCACAAGGGATCAGTAATCCTGATATCACCAAACTTGGTGAAGCTGTGGTAGAAGCTAAGTATGGTAACCTCTTCGAAATGTATGAGAAGATAACTGGCGAGAATCCATATAAGAACCCAATGAAAATTTACCCCGCTGTCCATTATACAATGGGTGGTGTATGGGTGGACTACAATCTAGAAACTAATATTCCAGGGTTATTTGCCCTTGGAGAAGCGAATTTCTCAGACCACGGAGCCAATCGATTAGGGGCATCAGCATTGATGCAAGGTCTTGCAGATGGTTACTTTGTGATTCCTTACACGATTGGACAATTCCTTTCTAAGGAAATTAGAACCGATAAGATATCAACCGATCTCCCAGAATTTGCTGAAGCAGAAAGAGGAGTTACTGATAGACTACTCAGACTTAAGTCAATCAATGGTACTCAGTCTGTAGAATCTTTCCACAGAAGGCTAGGCCATATTATGTGGGAGTATTGCGGTATGTCTAGAAATGCTGAAGGGCTTAAGAAAGGTCGTCAGATGATCAGAGAGTTGAGAGAAGAGTTTTATCGCGATGTATTCATCCCAGGGGATCTTGAAGATTACAATCCAGAACTGGAGAAGGCAACCAGAGTTGCTGACTTCCTAGAGTTAGGAGAATTGATGATGGTCGATGCCCTTGACAGAAATGAATCTTGTGGTGGTCACTTCAGAGAGGAGTATAAGACAGAAGAGGGAGAAGCAAGAAGAGATGATGAGAACTACACCTATGTATCTGCATGGGAGTGGAATGACATCGAGCCTATTCTCCACAAAGAAGACTTGGAATTTGCCAATGTCGAACTCAAAACAAGAAGCTACAAATAACTACATACTAAATCATTTTGCACTATGAAGCTTAACCTTAAGATCTGGAGACAGAAAAATAGCAATGATAAAGGTCACTACGAAGCACATTCAGTAGAGGCAACCGGAGATATGTCTTTCTTAGAGATGATGGATGTACTCAATGAGCAGTTAATCAATGATAAGAAAGAACCTGTAGCATTTGAGCATGATTGCCGTGAAGGTATCTGTGGATCTTGTAATATGGTAATCAATGGTCAGCCTCATGGTCCGCAATCTGGTACAACGACTTGTCAGTTACATATGAGACACTTCAAGGATGGAGACGATATAGTCATAGAGCCAGCAAGAGCTGCAGCATTTCCTGTAATAAAGGATTTAGTAGTAGACAGGTCATCATTCGATGATATCATTCAAGCTGGAGGTTATATTTCAGTTAATACTGGGCAAGCACCAGATGGTAATTCGATCCCTATTGAGAAGGATATGGCGATGCAAGCATTTGATGCAGCGACCTGCATCGGTTGTGGAGCATGTGTGGCTGCATGTCCTAATGGATCAGCTATGTTGTTTACTTCTGCTAAAGTTGCTCATTTAGGATTACTACCTCAGGGTAAGGTTGAGCATACAAGACGTGTTCAGAGTATGGTAGCGACAATGGATAAGGAAGGATTCGGAATGTGTAGTAATATCGGAGCATGCGAAGCTGAATGTCCTAAAGGCATATCAATTGAGAATATTGCGATGTTGAACCGAAGCTACATTGCTTCAGTCTTCGGAGGTCAAAAATAATTCAATAGGATAGTTAAGACCGCAGCGTGAGTATATCGCAAAGCGAGTTTCACCCGTTGTACATGTGATTTTGAGTATTTTCTTACTCAGATTAGAGTCATTCATTACTTTTACCCTATGCAATTTTTATTTCCAGGTGTTTTGTGGGGTCTACTAGCACTTGCTATACCGATTATTATCCACCTATTTCATTTCAGGAGGTACAAGCGAGTATACTTTACTAATGTCAAATTCCTTCAAGAAGTCAAAGATGAAAGATCAGCTAGGCGAAAGCTGAGAAACCTGTTAGTTCTACTTGCCAGACTCCTCGCAGTGGGATTGTTAGTACTTGGATTTGCACAACCATTTTTCGGGGATAAGGATAAGAGTACAAGTCAAAGACTTGTTTCCGTATTTGTAGACAACTCATTTAGCATGACTACGTTGAGTAGTGATGTTCCACTTATAGATAAAGCCAAGAGACGAGCAGAAGAGATCGTCTCTTCATACCAAGAGACTGACCGATACCAGATATTGACTCACGACTATAGCGGATTGTCATCCAAGATTCTTAGTCAAGAAGATGCTTTATCGGCTATTGATGACATTGTTGTTACCCCAAAGGTTAAATCCCTAAATAATATTTTGCAGAAGCAAAAGCAAACATTCAAAGATCAAGAAGGGAGCAAGTCTTATTTTATGCTATCGGATTTTCAAGAGACTATTTCAGATTTGACTCCTGAGATCGATACAACCTACTCCCTCAGTTTAGTGCCATTATCATCAGTTACTCAGCAGAATATAGCGATAGATTCAGCCTACTTCACTACACCAGCAGCTTTGATAGGGCAACCTAATGCACTTATTGTAAAGTTGACTAATTATAGTCAAGAGAAGCAAGATGATATTATACTATCGGTTTTTCAGAATGGCCAAAAAAAACCAGCAGGATCTATTTCAATTGATGCGGAGTCATCTGTAATAGATACAGTAAATATCACTTTTGTAGATGAAGGCAAGCAAGAAATAACATTACAAATTGACGATTACCCGATACAGTTCGATGATACATACTTCATCACTACAGAGATATCAGATGCTGTCAAAGTGCTTTCCATCAACGATAGTGGAAGCAACAAATTTATCAAAGCATTATTTGGTGGTATCTCGTCCATAGAGCTTGATCAAGTTAATAGTAATGCACTAGATTACAGTACATTTTCTCAGTATAGATTAATAGTGTTAGAAGACCTAAAGACCATCTCTACAGGTCTGATATCTCAAATAGAGCAGTATATCAATGCTGGTGGTAATGTTGTAACATTTCCCGCTTCAGATGCCAATCTTAATGCTTATAACAAACTTTTTGATGAACTCAAAGCACCAAGGATGATGCAATGGGAGAAGGTTGACAGGACAGTCTTTGACATCAATACGGACGAATATGTATTCAATAAAGTCTACTTAAAGAAAAAAGACAATACCGATCTGCCAACTGTTAGTGGACAGTTCAAGTTTATGAATGACGCTAGCAAGCAAGGTGAGACTCTCTTAAGTTATCGAAGTGGCGGAGCATTTGTTTCTAAGTATTTGAGAGGTGATGGTCATCTCTATGTATGTCATGCACCACTAGATAGACGACACTCAGAGTTGGTCGAATATGCTGAAGTCTTTGTTCCGATGATTTATAAGATGACATTTTCAAGAGGTGTTGATCAGCCACTAGCATACACATTAGGCTCGGCTAATCAGATTAATGTACCAAATGGCGGATCGGCAGAGACTGCCGTGTTTAATATTGCTAACGAATCAGCAGAATATATTCCTCAGCAAGCTAATCTAGGTTCAGTGACTGAGTTGACAGTAAGAGACGAAATCTCTGATGCAGGTATTTATAATGTAAGCAATGGGAAGCAGTTCGTCAGATCTATTGCCTTCAATTATGACAGAGTAGAGTCCAATCCTACTGTCTTTTCATTCAGTGATTTGTCTAAGACATATGGAGATGCCTTTAATATTTACGATGGTGAAAAAGCCACAGAATTCCTCAGTCAACTCAAAGAACAAGAAGAAGGTGTATTTCTATGGCGTTGGTGTCTTATATTTGCTTTGATATTCTTGGCGATTGAGACATTGATTTTGAGATTTTGGAAATAGCCATAGGATAAGTTCTACTTGATCACCTTGCTTTCGCAAATATCAGATGACTGTATATCTAGAGAAATTCAAAGTAGTGTTTCCAGGCCATCGGCTGGATGGTAATACGCTAGATTTTATTATTAAGAATGGAAAGTTCGATAAGATTGGCAAAAATCTTAAACCACCTAAGTCGTCAGAGATCATTTCAAAAGGATATATCTCTCCAGGTTGGGTAGACGTCGGTACACACCTCACAGCACCAGGACATGAAGAAAGAGATACTGTCACTTCATTGCTTAATACTGCTGCTGCGGGAGGTTTCACAGAAATAGTAACCTTGCCTAATACTGAACCAGCTATTCACGATGGATCCGCGATTAGATCGATAATTGCACTTGCAGAAGGGCATACTGTCACATTACATCCATTAGGTGCTGCTTCTATCGGTAGCAATAGCTCCACCCTTGTGGAAATGCACGATATGAAAGATGCTGGCGCAGTAGGATTTTCAGATGGCGAAAATTCGATAATTGATGAAGGCAAGTTATACCGTACTCTTCAATATGCTAAAGGTGTAGATTCATTAATAGTTAACCAGGCCAAGGTGAATAGCCTTGCTGATAACTGGCAAATGAATGAAGGCAAGGTCAATGTGACGCTTGGACTCATTGGTCAACCTTCTCTAGTGGAAGATATAGCGACAGCACGAGATTTAGAGGTCAATAAGTATGCTTCTAGCAAATTGTTATTTCACAAGCTCTCGTCACCAGAGGCTATCAAGTCCGTAGCCAAAGCTAGTAATATCAATAAAGTATACAGCTCAGTCAACTATCTTAATCTTGTATTGAACGACGAGGTACTAGCAGACTTCGATTCCAATTTTAAGGTTGATCCTCCGCTCCGATCTCAACCGACTTTGATCAAGCTAGTCAAGCTTATTAATAGCGGTAAGGTTGACTTAATTATCTCAGATCATTGTCCGCTTGATCAAGAGTCTAAGCTAGTTGAGTTTGATCAGGCAAAGTTTGGAGCATTAGGTTTACAGACTTTTTATCCAGCTATCAATACATACGCTAGAGAGATTGATCTAGCCACTTTCGTCAAATGTATCGCCATTAATGCAAGAAGATTATTTAACATCCCATTACCAGAGTTCGCTGAAGGAGAATTAGCTAACATCACGTTATTTGACCCAAAGCAAGAGTTCACTCTCAATCATGATACCAATAAATCTAAGTCCCAAAATTCACCTTTTTGGGAGAAACCTCTACAAGGCAGAATTTTAGGTATTTTTGCTAATGGAAGTTACATTGATAACAACTAACTAAAACTCCAGCTTATGTCCATACCAGTTAAAAACGGATTGTTTCTTGGTGCTGCGTTCTTTATAGGAACGATTCTATTTGTTTCTGTTAGTCCATCAGGATATTTAGATCATGCCTATTTTCCATTTTTATTGATCGGTATCTTAATGATGGTAAAAACTGCGACTGATGTAAAGAGTGAAGATCAAGGATTTGCATCATTTGGTAAGTTGTTCAAAGGAATTTTTATCACAGTAGCCATAGGCTACCTCATCAGACTGATTGGTGATTATATTTCATTCAAGTTCATCTCATCAAAGTTGTCCGAGTTGTTTGCAGAAAGAAAAGAACTGCAATTAGAAAAACAATCAGCTTCAATGCCCGACGAACAAATGGATTTGTTTTATAACATTATGGATTGGATGTCTTATGACAATCTTGGTTTTATGTTGGTTTTGTATTGTATGTATCTAGTCTTAACTGGTTGTATTGTCAATGCCGTCATTTCTTTAATTATGAAGAATGAAAGACCATTAATCGATAGAGTTTGATAGACAATCCCCAATTATCTATAGTCGTTCCTTTATTAGACGAAGAGGAATCGTTGAAACCATTAACAGAGTGGATTCAGAAAGTTATCTCTGCTCATCAGATTTCTACCGAACTCTTGTTTATCGATGACGGTAGTACTGACACTTCCTGGACTATAATTACCGAACTATCACAGCAATTTGATTGGGTCAAAGGCATCAAATTTATGCGTAATTACGGTAAGTCCGCCGCTCTCAATGTTGGATTTCAAGCCGCTAAAGGTGATGTCGTTATTACAATGGATGCTGACCTTCAAGATAGCCCAGATGAAATTCCTGAACTTATGGAAATGATTCAAAAAGATGGGTTTGATTTAGTCTCTGGATGGAAGCAAAAGAGATACGATCCAAAGTTTTCTAAGAATCTTCCTTCTAAAATATTTAATTGGGCTGCCAGGAGGATTTCAGGACTTTCTCTTCATGACTTTAATTGTGGACTCAAAGCATACAAGAAAAAAGTAGTGAAAAACGTAGAGGTCTATGGAGAGATGCATAGATATATTCCAGTCATCGCTAAGAATGCAGGATTTACAAATATTGGCGAAAAAGTTGTGACACACCAAGCACGCCAGTTCGGAGTTACCAAGTTTGGTTACGCTAGGTTTATTAATGGATTTCTGGACTTGTTTTCTATTGCCTTTATAGGGAAGTTTGGCAAGAGACCGATGCATTTTTTTGGAGCGATTGGGTCTTTGACAACCTTTGCTGGTTTCGGAATATTAGTGTATCTAGCTTTGGCTAAGTTGATAAGTAAGACCACTAATATTGATGATCGACCGCTATTCTTTTTAGGTATCCTATTATTCATTGTAGGTATCCAGTTATTCATTGCTGGTTTTCTTGCAGAATTAATTATTCGCAATTCTCAGGAAAGGAATAATTATAAGATTGAAGATACAATAAGCTAATCCTGTGTCTATCTCAACGACAAAGACCGCTGTCTTTTTAGGACCCGCATACCCATATAGAGGAGGTATTGCTAGCTTCACTGAAAGACTAGCATTCGAGTTTCAGAATCAAGGTTGGAATGTTAAAATTCTCACCTTTACATTCCAGTACCCTCAAGTATTGTTTCCCGGCAAGAATCAATACTCTGAAGACAATCCAAACTATGAATTAGATGTTTCTCGTAGTGTCCATAGTGTAAGATCAAGTACATGGAGAAAGACAGCTAAGCTGATAAAAGAGCTTTCTGCGGACTTAGTAATTGCACCGCATTGGAATCCATTCATAAGTTATTCATTATCAGCGATACTTAAGAGGGTGACGTGTAAGAAGCTTATCCTTGTTCATAATCTATTTCCGCATGAATCTGGATTTTTTGATACTAACCTTGTCAATAGATTGATGAAGCTAGATGCACATTACTTGGCAATCTCAGAATCTGTATATGCAGAATTAGAGAACAAATACCCTAAGGCTCAAGCATCACAATATCCCCATCCCTACTATGACCACTATGGTGAAAGCATTAATAAGTCGGAAGCAGCCCAATTACTTGACCTTCATTCTGATAGAGATTATTTATTGTTCTTTGGATTAGTTAGATCATATAAAGGACTTTCTCAGTTACTGACAGCATTTGCACAAATAGCATTGCAATATCCTAATTTAGACTTAATTGTCGCAGGAGAATTTTACGAATCAGTCGATATCTATCATAGGATTATTGCCAACGACAAACTTGAACATCGAGTGATTGTAAGAGATCAATTTGTACCTGATAGATTAGTAGCTGCCTATTTTTCGATTTCAGACTTAGTAATGCTTCCATATATCTCAGCTACCCAGAGTGGGGTAGGACAGATAGCTACACATTTTGATAAGCCAATTTTGGTTACAAATGTTGGATCACTAGCTCAGATGGCAAATCATGGAAAGACCGGGATTGTTGTCAATAACAATGGAGATAGCATTGCACATGGTATTAGTAAGTTTTATGAAGAAAATCTTGGTGAAACATTGACTCATAATATCCGTGGTCTAAAGAATGATATCTCTTGGTCAGGATTATATGATCATATTTGTAAAGTCGTAAATTTGAATGTATGATGAAAGATTTCAGTTCGTTTTATTCTGATCATATTACCAAAAGTATTCAAACCAAGCGGTTATTACTGGATGATGATGCTATCAAGAATCAAATAGAAAAAGTTGCTACTTTAATTGCTGAAGGTATGCAGAGTGGAGCAGCCCTACACCTTTGTGGTAATGGAGGTAGCGCAGCTGATGCACAACATATAGCTGCAGAATTGTCGGGTAGATATAAGTTGGAGAGACACGGACTCAACGCGGAAGCACTACATGTAAATACCTCTGCCTTGACTGCTATAGCCAATGATTATGGATTTGATGATGTCTATGCCCGATTATTACAAGCGAAAGCCAACAAAGGTGACATCCTCATAGCAATTAGCACAAGTGGAAATTCAGAGAATATTATCAGAGCCATCCATATGGCTAAATCCCAAGAAGTCAAGTCAATCGCATTTACTGGCATAGCAGACTCTAAAGCATCTAAATTAGCAAACCTTACGATCAAGGTGCCATCCGATGAAACCCCGATTATTCAAGAAAGTCATATTATGATTGGACATATGATTTGTGATTGGATTGAGACCTCATTGTTCAACTCCTGATATATTATATATATTTGCAATTTAAATGTGATGGAAGATTGGGAATTAGAGTTTAAGTGGCTGCAAGTAAGGCATTATGTCAAGGATAGCTTTGGAGGGGATGAGCTGCCAGACCTAAGAGCGATATTACTCTTGATTGGAGTTCAAGAACTAGGATTCAAACAAACTCAATTTACAAAAGAAGAAAAACAGGATCTTATGCACATAGCAGTATGTGCATTATTAGAGCCATCTGGATACTATGAGTTTGAGGGTAGGGATCAAGATGGCTGGCCGCACTATCAACAAGTGAAGCCATTTTCTGTTAAAGGGAAAGAGCCTCAAGAAAAGATACTACAAGAAAGCATTATAAAATACCTCGATATATGATTAGGCACTCGATACATTTATGTTTGTTTATAACCTTCGCCCTATTATTAGCGAACTGTACACCTGAGAAGAAAAAAGTCAAAGTTGAGACTCAATACGGAGATATGGTCTTTGAGCTCTATGATTCCACACCTCTTCACAGGGACAATTTTGTCAAATTAGCCAATGAAGGATTCTACAACGATCTATTGTTTCATAGAATAGTTAATGGCTTTATGGTGCAAGGTGGAGACCCGAATTCTAGAGATGCTTCACCTTCCACTAGATTAGGTGGAGGCGGACCAGGATACAAGGTTGACGCTGAGATTGGATCACCCCATTTCAAAGGTACCTTAGCAGCAGCTAGGACAGGTGGAGCAAGTAATCCAACAAAGCAATCTTCTGGCTCTCAATTTTATATCGTTCAAGGCAAACCAGTTTCTGATGCTGAGCTAAATGCAAATGAACGATCTAAAAAAATTGAATATAGTGATGCTCAAAGAGCAAAATATAAAGAAATAGGAGGGACTCCTATGCTAGATATGGAATACACAGTCTTTGGAGAAATCATAGAAGGTATGGAGGTGATTGATAAGTTGGCCGCAGTTAAGGTCAATGGAGAGCGACCAATTGAAGATTTGAAAATGAAAGTCTCAACTATAAACTAGATCAATGAAGCATTTACTAGGCACCCTCCTAATTGTTATTTTACTGTCCGCATGCTCAAGACCGATAGCGAAGTTCACCTATGACTTAAGTGATGAAGTAATTCCTTCTTCCATTGAAGTAATTAATGAGTCCTCTGATGCTGAGGAATACACTTGGTATGTTGATGGAAAGCAACAATCTACAGATTTCGAGCCGCAAATGGTTTTCTACAATTCTGGAAGGCATGAGATTATGCTTGAAGCAAAAAATGGGAAAAAGTCTAATATATTAAAACAAGAAATTATTTTGAAAGCACCAGAAGTTTGCTTAGTTCAGATTGAGACATCTGAAGGCAATATGACAATTCAGTTATTTGACGAGACACCTCTACATAGAGACAACTTCCTCAAACTTGCTAATGAAGGGTTTTACACGGGGACACTATTTCATAGAGTAATTAAAGGTTTTATGATTCAAGGAGGAGACCCTTTATCTAAGGACTCCTCAAGTAATGCAATGGGTACAGGGGGACCTGGCTACACAATTCCTGCTGAGTTTGTAGACGGCTTATACCATGTCAAGGGATACCTAGCAGCGGCAAGACAAGGAGACGGGGTCAATCCAGAAAAAAAATCATCAGGTTCTCAGTTTTATATAGTTCAAGGTAAGGATGTAGATAGAGGGACTTTAGAGATGATGTCATCTAGAACAGGTGCCAAGTATAGTGAAGAAATTATTGCTGAATATGAAGCTGTTGGAGGTACTCCGTTTCTTGATACTCAGTACACAGTCTTTGGTAAGATTGTATCAGGGTTAGATGTTGTCGATGAGATAGCTAATATGCCTACAGATCAGAGAGACAGACCAAGAGATGATATTAAGATTTTGAAAGTAACACCAATCCAATGATGGAAAATGGAATATTAGGAGTTGACATTGGAGGTACTGGTATTAAAGGTGGAATAATTGATGTTAATTCAGGGAAGCTGTTATCCGATCGGGTTAAAATCCCTACACCAGCCCCAGCATCACCTTCAAGCGTAGTAGAAGTAGTTGGAGAATTACTCGACATACTCAAGTACAAAAATGATATCGTTGGTATTGGATTTCCTGCTGTTGTAAGTCATGAGATATGTGAGACTGCAAGTAATATATCCAAGGATTGGATAGGAGTCAACTTGATAGAATATTTTTCACATCATCTTGATAAGAAAGTTACAGTCATTAATGATGCCGACGCAGCTGGCGTAGCAGAACTACAATTTGGAGACATCGAAACCAAGAATTCAACAGTCTTGTTATTGACACTTGGTACAGGCATTGGTTCAGCTGTCTTCATAGATGGCAAACTATTACCTAATACAGAATTAGGTTTCTTGAAATACAAAGATTCAATTGTCGAGAAGTATGCTTCAAATAAAGTAAGAGAAGACAAAGATCTCTCTTATAAAGAATGGGGAGGTAGAGTATCCAATGTCCTCAATCATGTACAACACCTTTTTACTGCTGACCACATTATACTTGGAGGTGGTATTAGTAAGAAGTTTGAGAAGTATAAAGAGTATCTTGAAGAAGTACCGTGCCAAGTCACACCAGCAACTTTGCTGAACAATGCAGGTATGATCGGCGCAGCATGTTATGCTGCCGACCACTTAAGTTAATTTTTAGTTCTGTACAATTAAAGTTAGTTTCCGCACAATCACTGCGGTAAAAACTATTTTCTATTTCGCTGACTTAGATTGCAGAGATATAGATACCCGTTACTGATCAATTCGTCTAATTGCTAAAATATAAAAAGCCCCATCGATATTATCAATGGGGCTTTTGCGCCTCCTCAAGGACTCGAACCTTGGACCTACGGATTAACAGTCCGCCGCTCTAACCAGCTGAGCTAAGGAGGCTTTTCATTAAAAGCGACTGCAAAAGTAGAATATTATTAAATTATTCACACAATAATCAAGGTAAAAAAATAATTTCATTTCCTAATCCATTGATAATCAAGTTTTACCGAGTGATATCCAATTTATTTTCACCAAAGGCTTGTTTTATTCAGAAGTGTTAATGTATCTTTGCGACCCCGAAAGAGGGAAAAGAGAAAGATCATTGACATATTGGGATTTAAAGCTAAGAGAAGTAGACGATTGAGATTGGAGAGAGTACTAGAAGAGTTTATGAACAGGATAGAGTTAAGAAAACGTTTTATGTAGCG